>JAYTXP010000181.1:0-17555 GCA_043742885.1 Chitinophagaceae bacterium
GTTGCGGGCCTTACATATGTAGCATCCACTACTGGTGGTCGTATTATATTTACTTGAGTTGGTGGAATTACCATTCCTCCTCTATACCCTGGTTTACCATTTCCAACAACAACCCCTCCATTTTGAGCTATGGAAGGGAATGCGGCTTTTTGATTTTCTGTAAGCGGCGCAGTAGAAGAGGATTTTGCCTCCGTTAAGGCCAATTGTCCTGACTTATTTGTACTGATAAAATCCAACCTTGTTTTAATTCCATTATCAGCTTTAATGGTAATTTGTGGGGCAATTTTCATATCTCCAGCTTTTACCAAATCATTTCCCACCTTTAGTTCAAATGCCGCGCCATTTGCGGCATTTTTTTGGATTGAGGAAGATTCTAATGCCACCGATCTTTCCAACGTTGCGGGAGATGGTGTAACGGGAACTCCTGTCAAATAACTAACTGCTAAAGGACATCCAACTTCAGGTTGAACCACTATTAAAGCCATAATGGCAACCTTTGCTCCGATATCCCCTATTCCTTTAACTCCTCGATCTAGTGCCTCATTATACCCCTTATAAAATCCCTGAATATCATTATTGGTAGCATCACGAGGAAGAATTACAGCAGCCGCTTCTAACCCTTCAAGTTCAATATTGTTTGTAACCTTATTTTCTGAAAATGCAAAACATGAATTATATGCATACTTCTCAGATAGGGGATCAATCTCAATGAACCTTCCAATTTGAGGATCATGACTTCTCCCTTTAAATTGAACCCAATTGAGGTTTAAATCATCATCGAATCTTTGCCCCTGAAATGTTTTTTCTTTATTCCGGGGATCACCGAACGCTAAAGCCTTGGAAGAAAGCCCTGCCATTATTAACCCGAACGGGTAATAATGCTGGGAAACAGCAAACGATAAAGTACCAAATTTTCAAAGAACCTAAACCAGAGGTGCTATAGGAAAAAGATTTTCTTGCCTTCTAGCCCTTTCCCAATTATCCTGTAACTCTTTTTGATGAAGAGCGGTCCATTCAGTTACTAGACCTAAAACACGGGGAGGGAGAAGACTGCTGATGAGCTCATTCTTTTCAATATCAATGATTCTTTCCTATTCACATATAAAGCATGAAAATGCGGTGGATTTTGATCCCTGTAAAATATTCGAATTATGACGCTGAGGAAATAGCTAATTTGAGGCATACGCTGAGGTGATATTCATTATTTCATCAATTGACTTACCCGAAATATCTAAATAAACCTTATCAGAATCTATTTCAAGCTCGTCAGACCATGCAATGGAGTATCCAGTTGAATGTGCCTTTGCAAACAAGTCCTTGTTTTTTAGAACTATAAAAATTCCTTTTTCAATAAGGTCGTCTAATTTAAAATTACCCTCTATCCCATCTTCAAAACTTACATAAAGTGTATAATCTGAAATGTATTTTAGGTCTCTAATTTTCATACTCTAATTTAATCAATTTTTCACAAATGCCCTCCCTAATGAAACCGGCCTACCAGAATACTTCTGCCATTCTCAGATTAATCCCGCTATTGCTTAAAAGCTAGGGCCATTAATAGTGTGATTAATATTCACTTACCTATTGCATTGGGTGAAAAAAATCTCGCCTAATTTTTTTGTAATTGTTTATAGAGAATATCTGCGTTACTAAGTTTTCCAATTAAATATCGAATATTCCGCGAGAAAGGCAAGAGAGGTATTAAAAATTCAGAATAATAATCTCATCATTATTGGTCCAAATATTTATACATTATTATGTCGTCACCTGATAATGGATCATTAACAATAAGTCTGATTGTATATTTTTCTGAACTTGTTGCACCTTCTAATAAGGTTTTTGACCATGGTTGATCTGATTTAAAATCCTTTAAAACTTTTGTTATCTTATTTGCTGAATCAGTTAGCACCAGGCTATACCTGAAATTAAATATTGGAGGATTGGGTGTATAAATAAATAGCTCATTCCCCTGTGCCTCGATCGGAGAAGTATTAGCTTTACTAAATTCATCCACCCGAAAAAAAAAGAAACTCGAAATTAAATTAGTAATCGTTTTTGATTTGACTTCATCATAATTGATTTCAACTAATGGTTTGGCCTCCAGCGAAAAAAAGATATATTTCACGGGTTTGCTTTTTTCATAAATATTTGTTGACCCCATCCTTATACCATGATAATAATACTGAGATTTTGTAAGTATTCCGGCCGAATCGAATAATTTTAGTTCCCCATTTATATTATCATTTTCATAATTGCATGTTGCGGAAACGTTTCCATTTTTATAATAATTCAAAGCCCTTCCCTGGAGTTTCCCTTTCTGGTAATTGCGTTCCATTACCAGTAAATTTGTTGTGGTATCATAAAATTTAATAGGACCATCAAATAATGTATCTCGGCTAATCTTACCCTTAACATTGTATTCATAAAATCTAACAGTTCGAGTTTGATTGACACAGCCAAGTACTACCAGAAGAATTAATAGAAAATACAGTCTGGGCATTTTATTTTTTTGTCTTTTTGGAGTAAATTATAGTATCGGGCTTTGTTGGGTCTGCATTATCATGTTTAACCATCGGATATGTAGTTTGCCCTTTAATAGCAGGGGCACCATCAAAAAATATTTCTACTGGAGGTGGTTTACCAATAAAGGCCGGCTCTTTTTTGGATTTATCATTATTTTCTCCTTCTTTGAGTTCAGCGAATTCCTTCGTTTTTTGAATTACCTCTAAAAATATTGGTAGCTCCAGTCCAGCTAATTTGGCCATTCCCCCAAAGGCTACAGCAAGTCCATCAATATTTACAGGGGAGTCAGTAATATTTTTGCCCTTAGGAGCTCCATTCATTCCCCCTTCGCTAGTAAATGGAATGCCACATCTTCCTTCATCTTCAAAAGACTTGGCATTTCTGACAGGCCCAATAGAAATCTTTTCCCTTATAGCTTTACAGCCTTGGCAAGTAGATTCTGACACAAGAATACCGCCATGCTGAGGTATAATTGTTGTATCACCTAAAATATCAACATTTTTTATAGGATTGTTGCCAAAGCTTGCATAGGGACTTTCATATTCATTAGGTTTAGGATCAATTTGCAAAAATCTACCAATTTGTGAATCAAAAGTGCGAAAAAAGGATTCATACAAGTTTATATCAAGCCCAGGATTATGTTCATAGCCTTGAAATTTTAGTTTATTCACCGGATCTCCAAACGCTAGCGCCTTGGAAGATATCCCTGCCATTATTAACCCGAACGGGGAATAATGCTGGGGAATACCAGACGATAAAGTACCAAATTTTCAAAGAACCTAAAACAGAGATTCTATAGTAGGGCAAATGCGTATCTTCTGGCCATTTCCCAATTATCGTGTGACTCATATTAATGATGGGTGGTCCTTACAGTTGGGGAGCCGGTAGTTTGAATTTACTTTTTGAATTGATACTTCTTATGGATTTCTTCCATTTCCTTTTTTAAAATATCAGGATGCTTCCAATATTTTTCACTTAATTTTTCGCGAATGTCCCTCATCATTTTAACAGCATCCAAGCCAATTAAAGGTTGGGCGATATTTTTTTCTTTACTCATGTTCAGAAAGATTTAAAATTTCTCTTAATGTTCTTATTTCAATTAGTCTATAACCAAAACGCAGATTAATAGAGTTGTACAATCGTATCCTGTCAAGGTTCACGATATGTTTGAAATTCCAACTTGCTAAAACATCTGCATTGTTTAATGTTGCTAATGCAATATGTAAAGCATCGTTATAGCTCTTGTTGGTTAAAGCACCTTCTTTAATATAGGTTTCTGCAAGTTTAATCGTTTCATCATCAACAACGATGTCAACCCTGTTTGATTTAGGAATATCAAGTAAAAGAATTCTGATTTCCTCCCTCGCAAATTCAAGCTCTTGAGCTGTCAGGTCAGATAATATAATGTGTTTTGTGCCCACAATAAATTCGTTCCATAGAGCAATTGACCATTCCTGAAATTCCTTATCATAATAGCCGCCGATTACCGAGGTGTCCGTATAGACCTTCATCTAAGCAAGTTACAGAAAAAGTGCGGCTTTTCTTTGCCCTTTGATGTCCATAGACCATGCGATTGATATGGACGGCAGGGCCATTTTGTCCGCCTGGTGCAAGATTGTACTTGGTAGCAAACCACAAAGGTGGTGGCCAATCTTCCTCCGGGCATTTACACTTATGTAGTTCAATCGCCAAGACAATTTATCACGGAGCATTTCGTGAAATTATAAATACTTACGTCAGGGCAAACAGAGGCCACTTCGAAAGGAGCGGCTTTTTTAATTATAGCCATGAGCTGCGAGCCATGAGCTGCGAGCTTGATTCGGCTAAAGGGGGAGATTTTTTTTCATTTGGAATATAAGGGTAATTTTAGACTGTCTGAATTATGGGGTACTTACATACCAACGCTGCTATGGAAAACTCAGGATATAATATTAGCTTTTTACGAACCTCCATGCAGAATGATGCTTTTCAAATTAATTTGATTAAAATTAAAAAGTGAATTTTATGGGAGGCAAATTATTTAGTGGGATCTTACTTTTTGCGTGCTTAACTTCCTGTAGAAGTAATCCAACTTTTCAAACCTACCTAACTAATGATAATTATAAATATTGGCAAATTTTCAATAATGAAAAAGACAAAAAGTCAAAAACTATCTACTATTTTAATAATAAAGGCCAATGGTTTATTTATATAATTAATGTAAATGGCCAAATTGAAAAATTTGATATAAATGATATTGTTTTACAAAGTAACTGGAAATTGGTGGGGGATAGTATTATCGATATCGGAGGCCGAAATTATAAGATCGAAAAACTAAGCGATAAAGAATTTGTTTATAGATTTGAGGATAAAACTAAAACCCAGCTTATTGCGGTCACGGATAGTGCTACTTCAATATTAAATCACGCAATAGAAATCATCAATAAAAAACGCAATTATAATAGTTTAATAGCCGCCTCTGATTCAGTTTATTTAAACCAGGATATTGAAGATAGTATAAAAGTGTTTTTAAAAAATGACAGTTGCCAATCTTGTTTTCATCAGTTGTTTATCGATAAAGTTCGCCCCAATTACACCATCCTTACGATAAGGTCCAGGCCTTATTCTGACCAATATCTTAAAAATAATAAACCCATTTTCAAGACCCATATAGGGTCAACTGATTTTTATATTTATTGCGGAATTGAAGATGTATTTAATTTCCATTTAAAAAAATCAGAGTTTGAGGTGTATGATTCTCTTAGTACTACTTTTAAAACATGGGGACTTCATATAAAAGGTGATTCAACATGGTGGGATAAAAACCAGGACATCCCGTTTTTCCCCTCATCAAATTAAACGGAATAAAAATGCAAAAAGACCCCAAAGAGTCTTTTTAAATAATTAGTTCTTATTTTTTACTCTCACTCCGCTTCCGCAATCACTTCCTTCACCTCAGGGATCATTCTCTTCATCATTCCTTCAATACCAGCCTTCAATGTGATCATGGATGAAGGACATCCACTGCAGGAGCCCTGCATCATCAAATTCACCACGCCATCATTATAACTTCTGAATTGTATAGCGCCGCCATCCATCTCTACTGCCGGCTTTACATAGTTCTCTAATAATTCTTTGATCCTTTTTACCACATCATCATCATCTGCAGAAACTTCATTGCTGCCATCTTTTTGAATGGTCACTACCTCATCCTCATTTACTACCGGTTTTCCTTCCTCCAGGTAATCTTTCAAAAACTGGCGTATAGATGGGATCACATCTTCCCAGTCCGTTTCAGAGGTTCGCGTCAGTGTAACAAAATTGCTGGCAATGAACACGGCTTTTATAAAAGGGAATCCAAATATCTCAGTGGCCAGGGGCGATGGCTTGGCACTCTCCGCATCCGGAAAATCGATACTCTTACCGGGGTATAAAAGCTTGTTTGCCACAAACTTCATGGTTTCCGGATTGGGAGTCATTTCGGTGTAAATACTGATGGTTGGGTTACCTGTTTTTATCATATTCTGCGATTTCTATGCAAAAATAACAAATAAGGGGGGAGATGGTTTACGAAAAGAGAAAAGCTATGAGCTGTGAGCTGCGAGCCAGGCCGGTGCTGTCTTTAAGTTATGAGTTCCAAAGAAGTACAATAATTTGAAGATAAGGCGGAAGAGAACTCGGATTTAGCTCAAAGCTCATGGCTCGGAGCTCAAGGCCATTTCATCATTCATGAAACCGACCAGATTTTTTCAGAATACGAATCATCACATAAATAACAACCAGCACTCCCAAAGCTATTCCCCAGGTCCAATTACGGCAGTATTCACTAAAACCGGTAAGCATGGGATAGTTGAGCAATAACAATAATACTATACCTATCAACCAAATAAACTGAGTAGTATGTTCCTTTAAGATCCAGCGCTTCCACTTGAACTCCATGCTGCGCAGGGTTTTTCCAATTCCATTGAGTGAAGGAAACCAACGATTCACCTGTTTGCCATACTCATCAAAACCAGTCCCGAAATTTCCGCGTAAAAAATTTTCTTCAGCCAATACAATGGCCTGGTAAATAAAAAGAAAAACAGGGATCATAATGGCCACATAAAAAAGTGAATTGGCCAGGATGCCCACGCCTAAAAGCATCAATATATTACCAACATAAAGCGGATTGCGGCAATGTTTGAAAATACCTTCGGTCACCAACCCTTCTGCATAAGGTTTGCCTTCTTTTCCTCCTCTTACAATATAAGCGAGACCAATAGTAAGTCCTCGGATCAATTGTCCGAGGCAGGTAATAAATAAACCCAAACTAATGGGCCAGATATAATAATGTTCGCCAAAAACCCCGGGAGAAAATAATGGCCAGCTGGGAATAAACAGCGCGGCATAAAAAAGGATGAATATCCAGTTTCGATACTTAAAAAAGAAATTACCTATGGGTACCATGTTATTTTTTGGTGGCTATCAGTCCGGCAAAATTATACCATTTGAAAAACACTTCACAGTGTTCAAAACCCTGATCACGCAGTAGCGAAATATCTTCACTTAATTTATATGGGATCAATACATTCTCCAGCGCTTCTCTTTTTTGGGATATCTCGAGCTCGCTGTAATTATTGCGGCGTTTGTAATCGTAATAATAAGCTATAAAATCTCTGTTGAAATTACTTTCTTCTGCAAGGATCTTCTCCACCAGTATTAACGAACCACCGGGATTCAATCCTTTATAAATATCCCGGATCAGTTTCTCGCGATGTATAGGACGAACAAATTGCAGGGTAAGACAAAGTACTACCACCGAAGCATTATCTATTGAAACGCCCTGTCCAAGATCTACACAACGCAGTTCATATTTTCTTTTGAAGCCGATCTCTTCAAACTTGGCCCTGCATTTATCCAGCATCTCCTGTGAATCATCAATACCAATGAATTTTATATCGGCATCTACCATGATATCCATTCCGATCATGGTGGTGCCTGTAGAGCAACCAAGATCATATACAAAGCTTCCCTCACTGGCATGATCTGCCGTCAGTTCAGCCATCATACGCTGTATCTCTCCATAAAATGGCACTGACCGGTTCACCATATCATCAAAAACTTTGGCCACATTAGCGCCAAATTTGAAGTCGCTGGCTTTTTCGATCTCGTCGCGGAAAACCTGGTCTTTAGACATGATTTGAATATTGGTGCAAAAGTAGGGAAAGTTGAGGTTGGGGGCTTCACCGTTTGGGGCTGCGCCGTTTGAGGCCTATGGCAGTTTGAGATATACAAGTTTGAGGATTGGGGTTTTGCCGTTTATATTATTCGACTAAGATCGGGTGAAAACTAGAAAATCAAGCAACCATAGTTTAATTTAATATTTCAAGAAAAGAAAGGTTATGTATAGTTATTCATTTGAGAAACTGGAGGTATGGAATTTGTCTAAGCGGTTAGCAGTAAGGCTTTATTCTGTTACAAAGGATTTTCCAGATACAGAAAAATTTGGGATGGTTAACCAGATCAGGAGAGCCGTAGTTTCAGTCTGTTCCAATATCGCAGAAGGAAGTACCAGAAGAACTCTCAAGGACCAGGCTCATTTTTATTCCATTTCCTATGGCAGCTTGATAGAAGTTTTAAGCCAGTTAATGATCTCGAAGGAGCTTGATTGGATAAAAGAAGAAATTTTGATTGAAATAAGGAATGAAATTGAAATAATTTCCCGTAGGCTCTATACACTTCGAAACAATATCATTAAATCATAGATACTCTTGTATATTATAAACGACAAAGCCCCAAACCTCAAACCTTTAATCGTTCCTTCGAAAACATTCTCCACGCAATAAACACACTGGTCAACATAAAACTGGCACCCAGTAAAAAGAAAAATCCGGGGAAATAAAAGGAAGCGTGATCGCGGGTAGTGTACCGAAAAACATTGTTCATGATCAATGGTCCGATAATACTGGTAAGACTCATAAGGCCGGCCAGTGCTCCCTGCAATTGACCCTGTTCATTTCGGGGCACATGAGCTGCCATGACCGATTGTAATGAAGGACCTGCGATACCACCGAGGCAATAGGGAATAAGAAATGCAAACATCATCCAGCTCTGGGTGGAAAAAGCAAATAAAGTAAGACCGATAGAATATAAAAATAGTCCCAGGTAAATCGATCTTTCATTACCCAGCCTGGGGTTGATCACACGGGTCAATCCGGCCTGCACAGTGGCTACCAGCAAACCAACAGCTGCCAGAGAAAGTCCTACCAGTTTTTCTGTCCATTGAAAACGATAGATAGTAAAATAACTCCAGTTACTTTGAACGGCCATTGCGCCGAGATAGATCAGAAAATAACAGAGGGCCAGGGATCCGATAGATGGAGTGCGTTGTAAAAATTTCAGGGAACCGAAGGGATTTGCTTTTTTCCAATCAAAGGGTCTTCTGTGTTCTGCATCCAATGATTCAGGGAGAAGAAAATATCCATATACCCAGTTGATCAGGCATAGTCCCGCGGCCGCATAAAAAGGAGCTCTTAATCCCCATCCTGCGAGCAGTCCGCCCATGGCCGGACCAATTATAAATCCAAGTCCGAAGGCAGCACCGATCAATCCAAAGTTTTTCGCACGATTTTCTGCAGTACTAACATCTGCGATATAGGCGGCGCCCGTAGTAAAACTGGCTCCGGTTAATCCGGCAATAACTCTTCCAACAAATAACCATCCATAGGTAGGAGCCAGCGCAAGAAAAACATAATCGATGGCAAAGCCGGCCAATGAACTTAATATAATAGGTCTTCGTCCAAAGCGATCGCTTAGATTTCCTACTAAAGGCGCGAATAAAAATTGAGTAGCTGAATAAGCGAATATCAGCCAGGCTCCATAAGAACTGGCTTCGTTTATAGAAATATGTTTTAATTGGGAGATCAATCTGGGCATTACAGGTATGATCAAACCCCAGCCCATTACATCGATCAGTAAGGTCACAAAAATAAAACCGACGCCTGCTTTTTTTGAATTTGCCATGGAAGGGGTAAAGTTCAAGGAATTTATTTGTAAAACAGATGGAGAGAAGGATAATTGTAGCTTGCTGCGTCAATATTGAAAGGCTTGAATGAAAAGGAGCTCATAGAACAACTCCGGCTGGCTGAAGAGTCCGCTTTCCGGTTACTGGTAGAAGAATACCGAAACCGGGTATTTCATACGGTGCTGAACATTTTGCAGGACAGTGAAGAATCGGAGGATGCGGCACAGGAGACCTTCATCCAGATTTTTGAATCAATAAAGGGATTTAAAGAAGAATCATCACTTTCCACCTGGATTTACAGGATAGCGACAAGAAAAGCGTTAGATAAATTGAGAAGAAGAAAGGCCCGCCACCGCCAGCATCAATTGCTGCCCTGGTGGATGCCCGAAGAAAAGAAAAGCGCTGAACAGATCTTCCTTCATCCGGGCATCATTACAGAGAACAAAGAAAAAGCAGCCGTTCTCTTCAACGCCATCAGCAACCTGCCCGAGAAACAAAGAATAGCCTTTACTCTAATAAAGGTGCAGGGGATGAATTATGAAGAAGCCTGCGAAATATTAGAGCAGAATATCAAAGCGGTAGAATCGCTGATAACAAGAGCGAAGATCAATTTGCAAAAGAGCCTTGAAAATTATTATAAGAGATCAAAATGATCATTATGGAAAAAAGAGCTACACCACTGGTTGACGAACATCTGGAAAGCCTGAAAGGAATGCAGGAAGCAAATACAGATGAATTTTTCTATACAAGGCTTTTTGCCAGAATGGAAAATGGAACAAATATCGGATGGCAACTTCCCATTCAACCTGTTTGGATACTTAGTGTGCTGATATTTTTTCTGGGCATTAACAGTTTTATGTTATCAAAAGAATTTAAAGTAAGGCCAGTAAATGAGAAAACGGAGAATACTTCCATTCAGTCTTTTGCAGAAGCGTATGATCAAACCTTTCATTCTATTTACTAAAAAAATCGAATATGCAATCGAATAAGAGCAAATGGTTAATGGTGATGGTGATAGTTTTGCTGATAGCCAATACAACAACGCTGGTAATGTTCTGGATGGGACGTCCGGCTCATGGGCCTTCGCCAAAAGAAGAGGTAAAAGATTTTTTGGTGAAGGAGTTGAGCATGGATTCTTCGCAGCAGGCAAACTTTGAAATTTTAAGGCAAGAGCATCATCATGCGGTAGATTCGCTAAGACAATTAGTGAAGCAGTCGAAAGATCATTTATTTACACTGGTAAAAGATCCGGAAGCCAGTGATAGCCTTGAACATGCCTATGCCACCCAGACTAGTCAGATCACAGAGCAGATCGATCTATTTACTTTAAAACATTTTCAAAAATTGCGGGCTATTTGCCGGCCGGATCAGCAGCGTCGATTTGACGAGTTGCTACATGAATTAATAGAAAGGCTGGGAGCCCCAAAACCTCCTGATCCACCGCCCCCAGGCTTGCACCGGCCAGAAAGACCCCCGCCACCAGAACACTAATTTATTTCTTTGAAGTATGAGCATAAAAAAACCCCGCAGATGCCGGGCTTTTTTTACTGTCGTTTTATTATTTCATGGTTCTGATATAATTAACTACCGCCCACATATCTTCTGTATCGGGAATTTTTTTCTTGAAAGATGGCATGTCTTTGCGTCCTTCAGCTGTTTTGTAATACAGGGCGCCGTCAGTCTGTGACTTGAATGTAGCTTTTGTGAAATCGCCGCATTCTGTATCAAGCTGGGAGGCTTTTGGTCCATCACCTTTCCCTTTTGTTCCATGGCAGGATTTGCAATGCGTAGCATAGAGATCTTTTCCCTTGGTTATAGAACCGGCATCCGCTTTCACAGGATTTACCTTGTTTTTTGCAGCATCTGGAACATTCCATGGTGTTTGTTGCATGGGGTTAAAGGCGAACAGGGCAAATGCGACCATGCAGGCGAACATTGCGGTGAATTTCATTTTCATTGTTTTTATTTTTATAAAATATTTATTTGGGTATATATTAAACCAACTATGCGTTCAATTCGGTTATAATTTTTGGCTCTTCATTTCTTAGGCGAAACAACTCATATATTATGACGATATAATGTCCCCATACAGTTGTCATCAATACAATAAAAGTAATAAGCATCCAGGTAGGGGGATGAGAACTCCATAAAGCCCGGGGTAGTTCCTGATCTATATTTGAAACAGGAATACCCCAATTTCTAGTTACAGCATTTTCAAGGCTTCCATACTCTTCGTTTTCATCTAAACGTGCTATAAGGGTTATATTTCCAATGGAGTCTCCATTTATGTTTTTGGGCACTTCAATACTCACTGTTCCATCTGCTTCTGTCTTTCCTTCACCGATCTTTAGAGGGAAGAAGCTGCGTTTTACATATAAACTCACAGTTGCATCAGGGATGGCAGCACCCGTTGTAAGGTTTACCAATTTGAGAACAGCACTGTAATTTGAATCTGTTTTTACGGGTTCAAGACTTAGGTTACCTCTTTTGATGTTTACTTCAGCGTCTACCGGTTCCATGTATTTATTACCATCAAATACAGCTTTAAATTTCACTTTTCCGTCTTTATCCACTTTGATCGCATCGCTTTTACAATTAAACAATGCTACGCCCAATCGATCAGTGATCACATATCCCAACTCTTTTTCTGAAGTATCGGTTACTTGCAGAAACTTCACTTTTAAATGTGGAAGTCTTATAGAACTTCCTTTGAATTTGGTTCTCATGGATGCCTTCAAATCAATACTATTATCTGCTTTCTGAACACTTATCAGTTCAAGGGAAGGAGATAATAAAACCGTTTCGGCAGATTTTGTAGTAATGCTATCCTGTGCAATGAGAACTTCGGGATTTCCTAACATAAATAGGATAAACACAAGAGGAAGCACCGAACAATTTATTTTTAATAATGATTTCATACATCGGAGATTTAAGCGGTAACGATTTCTTCATTTTCTTTAGGAATGCTTACTAATTCTTTTTCCTTGTCACTAAATTCTGAAATGGGAACAAGCGTTACGAATTTGGAACCCAGGAGGAAGAATAAAAAGAAAGTAGCAATGCCTGCAAAAGTCAGAGACCACTCTACCCAGGTAGCATGATAATGCACCCATGCAGCCCTTGTATCTTGCACTGGCAGCAATGGTGTTTCCAAAGTAGGAACGATGATCAAATAACGTTTTACCCAAAGTGCAAGCACCATGAAAAGAGATACCAGGGCAATCATTCCAGGCTTCCTGGTCTTAGGAATGGCAACCACCAGAATAGGAAGTAAAATACCGGCGAAGTTGGCAAAGAAGAACCACCAGCCATATTCGCGTGGATCGAATAATTTGGCTATCACCTGTGCATCCCATTTTTGTGAACCATACCAATCCGTGAGATATTCTGAGAAAGTAAAATAACCATATGCGGCACCTAGTATCATCATGATATAACCCAGATATACGAAATGTTTATCGGTGATATAATTGTAAAGATTATGCATACGGCGGTACATCCACATGGACATGATCAGTACACCTGTACCAGAATAGATAGCGGCCAATACGAAATAGGGGCCAAAGATGGTACTATGCCACCCTGGCCTCAGGGTCATACCGAATATCCAGGAAAGTACAGAGTGTACGATAATGGCGAGTGGTACGATCATTATCGCCATAAGATTCATAGAAATATTAATATGCTTTTTTTGACCTGGTGTACCACGGTAACCAATAGCAAGAATCTTATATAATTTTTGTTTCCATTTGGGGATATTCAATTTGGCATCACGATAAATCGCATAATCTTTAATAAGCGCCAGGTACAGGAAGATCACTGAACCAGTGAAATATGTTCCAATAGCCAGTACATCCCAGGTAATGGGCGACTGCAGCCTTGGATAAAGGAAGAGATTTTGAAGACGGTCAAGCCTTCCCACACATAGCAGGATGAAGATCGGACCGATAATAGTAGAAATCACTGTGATCATTTCCGCAATCCGGATGATTGGTTTTCTCCATTCAACTTTAAGGATATGAAGTATACCTGAGATTACCGCACCCGCATAACTGATGCCAATGAAGAAAATGAAGTTAGCAATATACAGACCCCAGACCACATTATCACGCATACCTGTTACAGTGTGACCCTTTGTTATCTGAGTATAAAGTCCCAACCCGCCAAAGCCGATCCATAAAAGATAAAAGATCGTCCAGCCCCAGGCCTTTCTTCCATATTTTTCAATATGTCCTCGTTGGTGTTCTAAAAGTTCTTTTTGATAATCGTTGAGTTGCATATAAAATATCTTTGCTTGAATAAATGTGGTTATCTATTTACTACCCTCTGCTTTTCCTTCCATCACATCCTTAAACCTGGCTTTAAGATCATCTGAAAGATTATCATAACCTCTTTCCACAGGAAATTGTCTGTCTTTTGGTGGCAGATAATAAACCCTTGGCTTAGTACCCAACTCTTCCATAAAACGATAGGCTGCCCTGTCTTTGATCAACTGGCTAAAGCTTAAAGTTTCATCACCATTTGACACAACATCTTCCACTTCGTCGCCGAAATAGAATACACCATTCGGGCAAGCTTCCACGCATGGAGGAAGTTGACCTTCTCGGGCACGATCCGGACAGAAATCACATTTTTCTACCGTACCGACTTTGGCTGGCAAATTGGTTTCGGGGTTTGACATCAGATTCATAATGTCAAGTGGCTGCTCTGGTTCATCCCAGTTAAATACCCGGGTGGAATAAGGGCAGGCCGCCATACAAAACTTACAACCGATGCATCGTTCATTGTCGATTAGCACCAGGCCATCCTGCCTTTTGAAAGTAGCATTTACCGGACAAACCTTAACGCATGGAGGATTATCGCAGTGAAAACATTGTTTAGGGAACCAGTATGGAGCTGCCTTTTCACTGTCTTTCATAAGTTTTACAGTTAGCCATTCTTTTTCTGGTGGACGATAATGCCATTTCTGACAAGCTGATACACATTTTCGCGCGTTCTTACAACGTGAAAGATCAACTACCATCACGAATTTTTTACCGGCCATACCCTCTCTCGCTTCCAGTTTGGAAACAATGGCAATATGCTCCTGATAATTAAGATAAGCAGAGTCGATCTCCACCAATTCTCCCTCAGGAGAAAGCAGTTTTACTTTATGGCCAGTTGTAGCAACCTCTTTAGAAGAACAGGAACAAGCCAGGCTACCGCAGGCGGTTGCCGCGATCGTGGCTACAGCGGATATCTTCAAAAAGTCCCGCCGGCTCTTGTCGTTTATTTCTTCTTGCTGTTTCATGATTCTGTTTTATCAGTTTTAGGGCGTTATTTTTTATCCTTTGAGGGGTTGTTCATCCAGTCAAGGATATCCTTATTAGTAACTTTTTGTTTTTGGGTAATGGCGTCGAACAGATCCTTGTCAACTTCAACCAATTGGCCATCAGGAGTCAGCATTTTCACCTTTTCTTTCTTCACATTCAAAAAACTGGTGAAAAAATTTCGGCGTGATTTTGCAGAATCTTGTTTCTTGTTTCCCATAAAAATTTAATTATTAGTTAATTACGAAATTTGGTTTCATAATCTGGTTCAAAGTACTGAAGGTGAAGAAGTTCAGAAATGACATTATGTGACAGAAAACGTGATTTATATCACGTTGGGCAATGAGGGGACTCAAAGCACTGAATAATAAAACCTAAACTGATCTTTTTTGCCGCGAAGGCAGATTTGTTTTTTTTGATGGCGGCCTGAAGAAAAGCAAGATCAATAATGGTGTTATGGTAAGTTCGAGCAACATAGCAGTGAATAAGCAAAGACTTACGAGCAAACCAATGTAGAAGGTGCCTCCAAAACTGGATGACAATAGAGTTAGAAACCCGGATAAAAGAACGAAGGCGGTAATTACAATAGCCTTGCCTGTTGACAAATAAGTTCTTTTAATAGCATATGGCAAACTCAGGCCTCTTGCCAGCTCCAGTTTTAACCGGCTTAAAAAATGTATTGAGTCATCAACCGTCAAACCAAGAGCGATAGCGAATATTACGGAGGTATCAGCCTTCAGATCTATACCCATCATACCCATCATGCCTGCCATAAAAATCAGGGGCAATACGTTTGGTATAAGGATGATGAATAAAATGGTCCATCGCCTGAGTAACAATAAAGCGATAATGCAAATGATAAGTGCATCAAAAAATATTCCTGTAAGAAGATTGGAGGTAACTGAATAGGTAACTTTATCAAGTAAAATAGCCGACCCTGTAAGCCGGTGATTAAAAGGCAAATTCTTATTTGCCGCAAAATAATTTTCAATCTTTTTTTGTAATGGTTCAAATTGCTTTACACTAAGATTGGGAAGGCGACCACTAATACGACAACTCCTGGTATCGGGAGTAAGATAATGTTGTAATTCATCGGCATATTCTGTCTGCATTATTCCTTCATAATATCGCTGTATAGATACAGAGGAGTCCGGAAGCCTGAACTCCTTATTTTCTCCGCCCATAAATGCCTTGTTGGCCCCTTTAAAAAGTGAGGTTGGAGAAATAATATATCCTATTCCGCAACTGTCATGCAGAAAATTTTCAATTTTTTCCACCTCTTTCAGTTTGCCTGGCTCCAGAAAATGATCCTGGCTGTCTTTCATTACCAGTGACATTTCAAAAGGACGTGTACCGGCAAAATCTTTTTCCATAAAATGATAATCATCCAGCATAGGATTGTCTTTTGGAATCTCTTGTAATAAACTGGAATCTATTCTGATACGGGTGATATAGTAAACCGAAACGGCGGTGGCAATTGTAATAAGGAGAAAAACGGTCCATTTTTTTCCTAGCACCCATTTAAAGCAGGCTGCCAGTAATTTCTCCCATTTTTCATCTGCATGTTTTTTAATGGCCAATTTCGGTAATGGGCCAAAAAGATAAAATGCATAAAGCGAAAAAAGTGTGATCAAAAAACCGATCAAAATTCCGATGGCAGCAAAAAAGCCAAAATTTCGAATAGGAATGATATTAGTAATACCAAGCGTTACAAAACCAATGGCAATAGTAACACAGGTGAAGAAAGTGGCAAGACCAATTTCCCGATAGGCCTTGTCAAGCGCTTGTTTTTTGGGTAATCCTTTTCGAAGCTGTTCAATATAATGAGTGCTGATATGGATGACATCAGACATGCAGATCGTTGCCAGTATGGGAGGCATCAGACTGGAAATAATATCCAGCGAATGTCCCGTTAAAGCCATTAAAGCCATGGTCCACATGATGGAGACCACAATGATGAGCAGCGGCAGAAGAATAGTTTGCAGGGAACGGAATAGAATATAGAGGGCCAGGCAAATCAGTCCAAGAGAAAGAAGGAGGTATTTCTTCAGATTTTTTTCAATCTCTTTTTCATAGATCCTTTCCACCCTGATCTTGGCGGTAATATGGCTTTCGTCAAATCCCAGATCCTTTATGCGATTATTTAATCCATCCAGTATACTGTCTTTTTGCTGATTACTGAGAAATCGCTCATTGAAGGCAGCGATGGCAATGGATCTTCCGTCCCTTGAGATTAGCAAGTTTCGAAATTCTATTGCTCCATACAGATCAATAGAATCCTGGTAATATTTAGTGCTGTCATAAGAATGGATAAGTGGCCGGGCGTTGATTTCATTACCCATAAAATAAAACTGATGGGCATTCACAAGAGAATAGACCTTTAAAATATGGGGTTGCCGGCTGATATATTGAGTAAGACTATCGGTCCGGGTTAGAAAATCTTTTTGAAAAATTCCTTTTTCATTACGGAGGCCTATAAAAATGAATTCATCATCGATCTGCGAATTGAACTGTTGCTGGAATTCCTGAAAAAAGCTTAGCTCAGGATCGCCCGCAGGAAATAATTTTTCAATATTGAAGTCAAAGCGCAGTGATCGCAGCGGGATCAGGCTAAGCAGAGTAATCAAAACAATGATAATAACAGCCGATCGGCTTTTAGTTTCTGTCATTCGCTGCAAAAAATTATTCGATCTAAAATAGGCTATTTAGAAAAGGTCACCACGTATCATCATTTCCCTGGT
>JAYTXP010000182.1:0-3760 GCA_043742885.1 Chitinophagaceae bacterium
CCTGGCCGAATTGTCTCTGGAAGATATCCTTACAGACCATGCCTACTGCGAACAAAAAGCAGCTACTACCTGTATCACCCTGATTCAGCGATATAGTGACAGAACCGAATTGGTTTCTGCTCTAAGTCCTCTGGTTACCGAAGAATGGGGGCATTTTCGCGCTGTCCTTGCTGAACTGGAAAAAAGAGGACTTAAACTAGGCAAACAAAGGAAGGACCTTTACGTAAATGCTCTTTTTGATTTTCAGAAAAAAGGAGGACATATTGAAGACCGGATGGTGGATCAGTTACTGACCATGGCACTGATAGAAGCAAGATCATGTGAACGATTTAAACGACTTAGCGAGGGACTGGAAGATAAATATCTGCAACGCTTTTATCGAAAGTTCATGGAAAGTGAAGCAGGACACTATACTCTTTTCCTCAAATTGGCTGAATCTTATCTTGACAAAAAAAAGGTCAGGGCCCGTTGGAAAGATTGGCTGGTGTTTGAAGCAGGCCTTATGAAAACAATGGAGTTGCGAGGCGATAGAATTCACTAATATTTTAATCATGCTCCCTGACGAATTATTAAATGCTTTATCCATTGCAACTGCATCTCCAAAAGATGAGTTGCTAATAAAAGCACTTGTTCATGGAGGACTGATCAACAGATCCTACAAAATGACCTCTGAGAAAAATGGACGGTCATGGATACTTCAAAAAATCAATCTTTCAATATTTAAAGAACCAGAAAATTTAGAGGCTAATTATTTAGCGCTTTATAATTTTTCCATTGCACTTCAGAGGAATATCCGCATTGCCTCTCCTCTATTATTTTCAGATGGCAGATACTTATTCATTGATCAAAACAGTGAAGTTTGGAGAGCCATGGAATGGATAGAAGGAAGCTTCACTTTAGAAAAAGTGGAAAATATGGATCAGGCCCGCGAGGTGGCTGAAACTTTTGCCTCCTTTACCTGCGCATTAAGCAAAGGCTTTATAGCTACTCAATTGAAATCTACCCTACCCTTCTTTCATGATCTCATGTATCGGTATATGCAATTTGAAGAGGCATTGTCTCAAGCCCCAATGGAAAGAATTAACACTGCGGGAACTCTAGCCGAAGAAATGAAAAAAAGATTTTCATATTGCCGTCTATTTGAACATTTTCAAAATAATCCAACTGATTTTCCTCAGAGAGTAATGCATCATGACGCGAAGATCTCTAATATTTTATTTGAAGAAAAAACGGGAAAGGTATGGGGACCCATCGATCTGGATACAGTGATGCCTGGTTACTTTTTTTCTGATCTGGGTGATATGGTCCGGTCACTGGCCGGCACAATAGATGAAAATTCATCCAATCACTCAGACATGCAGATCAAATCAGAAGTGTATGATCAATTGGTAAATAGCTATTCTGAAATAATGGAAAACGAATGGACAAGAGAAGAGCAAAAATACAAACATGCTTGCGGTCTGCTGCTGATATATATGCAAGGTCTTCGTTTTTTAGCTGATCATCTCAATGGAGATATTTATTACCAGGTGAATTATGCTGGTCAAAATCTCGACCGCACTAAAAATCAATTCCGGTTACTTCAATGCCTGGAGGATTATCTTGATAAAAAAATTCATTTTTCAATCTGACCTTCCAGCAAATGCACTCCTTCTTCGGCAGCAGTAAGAAATATTTCTGGCGCATAACCGATCTTCCCGGTATAATCAGCGATCAGTTCTTTTGAAAATTGATCAAAACGATTTCTATCAATAATAGCAATGGCACATCCACCAAAACCGGCGCCAGTCATTCTGGCTCCATAGCAGCCACTAAATTTTTTGCAGAATTCAACAACGGTATCCAGTTCTATACAAGAAACTTCGTAATCTTTTTTTAATGAATGATGCGAAGCATACATCAGCTTTCCAAAAATGACAAGGTCATTAGTTTGCAGGGCAATGGTTGCGTCTTTTACACGGCCGTATTCGCTGATCACATGTTTTGCTCTCTTTGCTAAAACAGGGTCCCCTATCAGTTCTTTATATTGTTCAAACTGACCAGGATGAATATCGCAGAGATTTTCCACCGGCAATTCTTTTTGAAGAATCGCTAATGCCTGCCTGCATTCAGAAAAACGTTCATTGTATTTTGATTCCGCTAACCTTCTAGGTTTGTTAGTATTGATAACTACCAATCCTTCTTTTTTAAAATTGAACGGAAAGTACTCGTAATCCAGGTTTTCGCAATCCAGCAATATAACCTGATCTTTCTTACCATTGGCTACCGCAAACTGATCCATGATGCCGCAATTCACGCCAACAAATAAATTCTCTGCAGTCTTGCTGATCATGGCGATCTCAGGTCCTGAATTTTGAAGATCAAATAATTGATTGAGAGCCTCTGCCATCAATACCTCAATGGAAGCTGAAGAAGAAAGTCCGGCACCAATTGGAATATCCCCATAAAACAACATATCCAGTCCCTGAAAAACTTCTCCTTTTTTAAGAAATTCATTGATCACAGCAAGCGGATAATTGAACCAGGCTTTTCCTATTGCAACATATTCGGCTTTTATCTCCAGTTCAATTGTCTCCGGAAAATTCAAACATTGAAACCGGAACAGCTGATCTTCATTAAGTCGCATAGCCAACCAGGTACCTCTGCTTATGGCGCAAGGCATAACTTTTCCTCCGTTATAATCAATATGCTCACCGATCAGATTTATCCTTCCCGGGCAATAGAAAATATGGGAAGGCGTATTTTTATAACGCAACTGGTACTCATTCTTCAGTGCATCTATGCTCATACTAATTAGCTACATTTAAATATGAATCAAATCATCCGCCAATCATACCCGGTTTCCCGGAACGGTGAAGATATTTATTTGTTTACACTTCAATGTGAAGATGCGGAGCTTCGCATTACAAATTTCGGTGCAATTGTTACTCATTTCCGATTGAAGCAGGAAGATGGTTCTTGGAATGATGTAGTACTTGGCTTCGACCGGATCGAAGATTATTGGTCCGAAGCCTATATAAAACAGAACCCATTTTTCGGAGCTGTAGTTGGTCGTTATGGAAATCGAATTGGAAATGCAAGATTCTCCCTTGACGGAAAAGAATATTCCCTCATTGCCAATATGAATCAGGATACACTTCATGGTGGTCCTGATGCATTCGACAAAAAAGTATGGCAGGTGTCTTCATACGGAAAAAATCCTTTTCCATTTGTTGAATTCAGCTATATAAGCCCTGATGGTGATCAGGGTTTTCCGGGAGAACTTACCTGTTATATTCGGTATGAACTGAACAATTGCGGGGAAATGGATATTCAACTGAGAGCCACAACCAATTTACCTACCCCTGTCAATCTTACAACCCACCATTATTTTAATCTCCATAACGGAGAAGGCACCATACATGATCATCACTTGCAAATAATGGCTTCGCATATTTTAGAGCAGAATAAAAACCTGGTAGTAACGGGTAATCTCTTAGCTGTGGAGGGCAGGCCTAATGACCTCAGAAATCTAACCTTTCTACAGGTTGGATTAGATCAATTGCCGGAATATGATCAGAGTTTTGTTCTGGATAAAGGGATCAGTTCTTCTCCTGAACTTTCAGTTATCCTCAGTACGGATGCTTCTCCCTGGAAAATGGAACTATGGACAACTGAGCCGGTTTGCCATTTCTACACTGGGAAATGGATACCTTCAGTAATGGGAAAAAATCAAAAACCTTACTTACCTTTCAGCGGACTTTGTCTTGAAACACAGATC
>JAYTXP010000183.1:0-2668 GCA_043742885.1 Chitinophagaceae bacterium
AAGCTGTTAACCCATCCGATGATAATGCGATTGCTTCCTGCGTAGATCAAAGAGAATTTTGGAAGCGTGTCCTGCGCCATAGATGGACCTGCTTTGGAAAAAATGATCAATAAGGCTAGCAGGTAAATTTTATTCATCGCAGAGTGGAATGATAAACAAAGATAGGGTAGCGTGCTGCAAGTTTCACCATATTAACAACCCGTTTTTCAATGAATGATTTCCCGTAAGTCCCCCACTGTGAATTATAAGTACACGACTCCCTTCAGGGAAATTTCCCTGCCTTGCCCTGCTCATCACTTCATAGCAAAGTTTCGCAGTGTATACAATATCTGTTGGTATTCCAGTGGCCTCATAAAATTTATTCATAAATCGGATCAATTCCTCATTGTATTTTGCAAAACCTCCAAATCGTTTCTCATATTCATAATGGATAGAAGAACTATATCCGGGTAATAAGGCCCTGATATTATTTTCCAGATGCAGATCATTTTTCACGGCGCTGAATCCGATTATTGTCTGATCTGAAGCAACACGGTTTAATAATCCCGCCATCATCGTCCCTGTTCCCGTAGCGCAACAGATATGTGAATAGTTTAATGACTGGCAATAATTGAGTATGGTAGAGGCTCCTTCCATGCCCGGAAGGCCATAACCTCCCATCGGAATCAGCATATCTGCTTCACTAATTATTCCTTCAGGCAAGATGCGCTGATCAAATGATCGGCTGTCTAAAAAAATCAATTGCATTCCCAATTCCTGGCATTGCTTTAATACCGGTGTGAGTATTTCATTTCTTTTGCCTCTTATAAAACCCAGTGAAGAAAACCCGGATAAGTTAGCTGCTGCAGCTGTAGCAATAATATGATTTGACCAGGGGCCTCCGAAACTTACGACCCTTTTCTTTTTTTCTCTTCTTGCAATTTCCAGATACTTAAACAACTTGAACCATTTATTACCTGATATAACTGAATGGACCTTATCCAGCCTGAGCATATCAATGTGAATATCCACTTTTGTGAATGATTCGGATAGTTGATCTGTACTGATCAATGAAAGATCGGGTAATTCCATTTTTCGTGGTTGGAGCTCGAATTTAGTTTAATTTTGTACCCAATATTTTAATGATGAGCAAACCTACTTTAGTGATACTGGCAGCCGGCATGGCTTCGCGTTATGGAAGTATGAAACAGGTGGCGGGATTCGGTCCTTCCGGAGAAACGATCATAGACTATTCTATTTATGATGCGGTTCGTGCAGGTTTTGGAAAAATTGTATTTATCATACGTGAACAATTCGAAGAAAATTTCCGGTCCATATTTGATCCAAAACTAAAAGACAAAGTGGAGACTAAATATGTTTTCCAGGAGCTGGATATGTTCACAGGTGATTTCAATGTTCCCGAAGGAAGAACCAAACCCTGGGGCACTGCCCATGCAGTACTCTGTGCTCGTGATGTAGTGAAAGAACCATTTGCGGTGATAAATGCGGATGATTTTTACGGAAGAGATTCCTTTAAAAAAGCGGCCGCTTTTCTGAATAAAGATAGCCTTCCTGATAATTATGCCATCGTGGCTTACGACCTCACAAGCACTTTATCCGATCATGGAAAGGTGAACCGCGGTGTTTGTCTTCTTGATGAAAAGAGCCACCTGGCGGGCATTGTAGAGAGAATTAATATTGGAAAAGTGAACGGTAAGATCCTTGTAGAAGATGGACTTGAACCTAAGGAACTTTCTGCAGATACCCGGGTATCTATGAATTTCTGGTGCTTCGATGTTTCTTTTTTTGATTATACTCAGAAATTATTCAATTCTTTTCTTGATGAACATGGGGGAGAGCCTAAATCAGAATTTTTCATTCCTATTGTGGCCGATCAGTTCATTCGTGAAGGAGGCTGTATTGAATTGCTTAAAACATCAGGCAATTGGTTCGGAGTGACTTATAAAGCAGATGCACCATTTGTACAAAAAAGTATCGATAGCCTTATCTCTTCGGGAGAATATCCTCCATCCCTGTGGAAATAAAATTCATTAAAATAAAAAAGCCATCTGCAATCGCAAATGGCTTCTTTGTTCAAAGGGAAAATGTCTTAATTCACTTTTACCATATAGATATAATCCTGCACTCGTTTCACTTGTTCGGTTCTGTCCAGACCAGTGAGTGAGCTATGTGTATTTAATTTTAGTTTCTGGAAGCTGCTGTCTTTTTTCAGGTCCTCGAGGGCGCTGAAAATATTCTTACCATGAATTGCAAAAGCAAATCCAACCGTATTTGCCTGTCTTCCATTCAAAATACCGATCACCTCTCCGTTCTTATTCAGGATGGGGCTTCCACTATTACCATGGTTTGCCGCAATATCGATCTGGCAACTAAGGGTGTCTCCATTATAACCGGTCTTTGCACTCAGGTAACCCTGTCCATATACGATCTCATTACGAGGATATCCCAGTGTAAAGATATTCTCAGCCAGCTGACCAGAACTTTTGCTGATAGAATAAGGAATAGAAGTGTAAGGTTTAAAATTCTCATCCACAATTTTCAGAATGGCGATATCCTTGGCCCGATCGATATATACTACTGTAGCCACATAATCTCCCCGGTTGTTCTGCACAGCTATATTCGAAGCGCTTGATACCACATGCGCATTAGTTACCAGGTAACCTTTCAC
>JAYTXP010000184.1:0-2391 GCA_043742885.1 Chitinophagaceae bacterium
AGGGCCCTGCGAGGTAAATAGAACCATTTCCCTCTACCATTAATGTTTCATCGCTCATTATAGGTAGGTAGGCACCACCTGCTACGCAAGGACCCATCACCGCAGCGATCTGGGTAATACCCATGCCACTCATCACGGCATTATTGCGGAATATTCTTCCAAAATGTTCTTTGTCCGGAAAGATCTCATCCTGCATGGGAAGAAATACCCCTGCACTGTCTACCAGATAAATGATAGGCAAATGATTTTCCATGGCCATTTCCTGAAGTCGTAGATTTTTTTTACCAGTGATGGGGAACCAGGCTCCTGCCTTTACTGTTTGATCATTAGCAACGATCACACACTGTCGGCCGCTGATATATCCAAGACCCCCGACAGTGCCTCCTGCAGGGCAGCCACCTTGTTCGGTGTACATCTCAAAACCTGCAAAGGCTCCGATCTCTAAAAAGGAACTTTCTTTGTCTATGAGATAGGCAATTCTTTCCCTTGGAGTGAGTTTGTTTTTCTCCTTCTGCTTTTCAATGGCTTTTTTACCACCGCCTTCAGCGATCTTTTCAAGAAGCTGATGCATCTCACTAAGCGAACGGCGATACTGATCATCGTTGCGGTTAAAATCAAGGTTCATTGGCAATTACTTGGTTCCCGCAAAGATAATGGTTTGCCTATCTTCTGACCCGGGTGAATACCCAAATAAGCAAGGCTACAATTCCCACAATGATTAATACGCCGAACCATACTCCGGCTTTGAAAATGCCTCCGACCACCTGACACCCGGCCATAGTGATAATTAGAGTGAGCAAGGTTAGGCTGGAAAATCTTTTCATATCATTAGCTATTTCTCCCATAGTTTCAAATGCCATGCCATTATATGGCATAATTTTTCCAAGAATATGGGGAAATAAAAATTATGGAATACAGATTCAATGAAGCAACTGTGAACAGACCTGAAGGCACCCGTTTGATAGACTCAAAAATGATATTTACTTATCTGGTAGAAATAGTAGAACAATTAAGAACAGAAAAGGCCTGGGACACAAATGATCAAAATGGGATCACCATATTTAAAAATGAAAATATTACTCAGGTAATAACATTAATGAAGGAAGGAACCTTTGTAATAAGAAACCAGGTCGATACTGGAATTAGTTTGCTCGTATTAAAAAGAAAACTCAGAATGGATACTGACGAGCAGCAAATATATTGTCGTAATTGCACGATTAGAAGTTAAGTATTTGCCCTCAATCTTTATATATACTACTAGGGATTTTTATACTGGTATTTTGATGGGTCTATCTTTGTTCAAATCATCCAATTTCCATGAAAAAAATTATTTATGGCATTTTATGCCTAATACTGCCTGGTCGTTTGCTGGCACTTAATCCCACAGACTTTACTATCACCAGGGTTACAGCTCCCTATTTTATTGTTGATGGAAATTCACCTGCCGCACTTACCAAGGCCTATGTAGGTTTTAAAGTTAAAAATGTCAGCGGTTCCACAACAGGAACCAACCTGGTATTTACCATTACCTCTATCGGGACTTCTGTAGTGGGGCAAAATTATTCCGTAATGGCGCCAGCTACCGGGATCATTAATATAGGCACCTTAGCTCCTGGACAAACACGTGTCTGTTATTTTTATGTTTCCTATCCGGCTAATGTAACTCCCATTGCTACTTTCAATCTTAAGTTGAGTGATGCAACGGGTAGCTTTAAAACCGCAGCACCCACGATTTATAACCGCTCTTCAATTAGCGCTAATGCGGGGGGTACCGCGACACAAACATTTACCAATCAGGA
Source organism: Chitinophagaceae bacterium (assembly GCA_043742885.1). Lineage (GTDB taxonomy): Bacteria > Bacteroidota > Bacteroidia > Chitinophagales > Chitinophagaceae > JJ008. The sequence goes on from JAYTXP010000184.1 coordinate 1,800, forward strand.
TGTAATCGGCGGAATCGTATATGATGATGTGACTTATGCAGTTGGTAATGTTCAAAACGGAGATGAAAGCGATTTCCAGGTAGCTGTTTCAACCTCATTCGATCCTACCAAACTTCAGTTAATGTCCACTAATATTCAGGCAAGTTCAGTTCCCGGTATTCCTGTTAACACAGCGGATTCACTTTATTTTGTAACTGGTAGTGGAAGCAATGGTGCTACCATTACAGTTCGATTCATTTTTCGAATTACGGGATTTAATTTTACTAATTATCTTCTTCCTTCCGCAGGATCAACCAGCGGATCCACCAATTATAAATACGCGTTGAACTCCAGCCTTGGTTCAGGATCACCTGTGGTGATATCCTCCGCAGCTAATCCGCTAACCCTTGCAAAAACTGTTAATAAAACTTATTTCTTTCCCAATGAAGTAGCTACGTTCACAATAACCATTGGTAATCCCAGTGCTTATGGTGTTTCCATCGATAAAATCACAGACCAGGTGCCGGCGGGATTTAGTTTTACTTCTATAGATGGAACCAGCCAGATAACTGCATCAACCTCCACATCAGTACCTGCTGCCGCTTCAACAGGA
>JAYTXP010000185.1:0-22367 GCA_043742885.1 Chitinophagaceae bacterium
GGTCATTGAAAATGCCAACCTGGTTCCTGACTTTACCATGCTGAATGTGACCCTGGAAGGTTTAAGCTAAATTTTGGTTAAAACACCTCACCTAACACAATGTAAACCATTGATTTACATTGCGTAAAAATAACTAGTGTTTTTACCATACAGTTTTAAAAAATTCGGCCTATTTTTAGGATAATAAAAGTAAATTTGATTCGTTGAAGAAACTTTTACCCATACTGATACTCATTTTGTTTTTCACGTACCAGTCGTCGGCTCAATCTAAGCCGGGACCGGGTCAGAATACGCAGGATCGTATCGTAAAAATATTTCCCAATCCGGCCACTACCTATATCAATTTTGATCTGCAAAAAGATTACAAACCAGGTATGACCCTGAGCATTTTCAATGGCATTTTAGGCAAGAAGATGTACGAGACCAGCAATGTTCCTTCCCGTGTAACTGTCGACCTGAATGAATTCAATCGTGGTGTTTATATCTATCATCTGATGGATGCAAATGGAAAGATCGTTGAGTCGGGTAAATTTCAGGTATCCAGATAATCGATAAAAACTATTTAAATATAAAGGCTCTTATCGGAGCCTTTATTGTTTTCAGCCATTACATTTATTAAAGAACCTGGATGATCAGGAACTTCAGGTATTCGGTATTCTCCATTCCCCATATAACAGGATGATCTCCCGACTGCGTTTGAAAACTCACCTGTCTTATCTGGCGGCGGGCATCTTTAGCCGCCATCTGTATGATATGCTGAAACATTTCTGGCTTCACCAGGCTTGTACAGGATGAAGTGACCAGGAAGCCTCCGGGCCTTACCAGTTTCATACCTCTTAAGTTGATCTCATTATAACCGGCAATGGCCCTTTGCACAGTGTCCCTGCTCTTGGTGAAAGCCGGTGGATCAAGCATCACAACATCATACTGTTTTCCTTCTTTGCTCCATTTTTTTAATACATCAAATGCATTGGCCATTTCAAAACGGGCAATCTGATCAAGTCCGTTAAGCTTAGCGTTGCTGTTAGCCTGCTCTACCGCATTGGCAGAAATATCAATACCCAGCACTGAACGGGCCCCGTAATGCGCCGCATGAAGCTCAAAGGTTCCGGTATAGGTAAAGGCTCCCAATACATCCGCATCCTTTACAATATGCTGTATGCAGCGACGATTGTCTTGCTGATCTAAAAAATAACCGGTCTTCTGACCGTTCTCAACATCCACATAAAATTTCAGACCATTCTCTTGTATAATGATACGGGTATCAAATGGCTCAGAGAGAAATCCTTTTTGCTGAGGTAGTCCTTCCAGCTCACGAACCGGCACATCATTTCTTTCATAAATTCCCTTTGGGGAAAATAGGCGGTTGATTGCATTGATGATGGCTGGCTTCCAAACATCGATACCAAGGGCCAGGGTTTGCAGTACAAAATAATCATTGAACTTATCAATGATCAATTGAGGAAGTCCATCCGCTTCACCAAAGACCAGGCGACAATTTTCAGTATAACCCAGTTTTTGGCGGTATTTCCAGCACTCCTCTAATTTTTTAAAAAAGAATTCTTCGTTGATTTCGGTTTTTCTGTCTCTTGTAAGCAGGCGTACCTGAATCTGGGATTTCGGATTGGCATAACCATGTCCTATAAATTTATCGTCATGGGTGAACACAGAAACCACCTCTCCTCCCTTCAATTCCTGATCTGTTTTCTCAATTTCATTGACAAAGATCCAGGGATGGCCATTGACTACTCTGGGAGTTATTTTTCTTTTGAGCTGAACCTTGATCATGCGCGCAAGGTAAGTCAGAAGTCCCTCAAACTCAATGGCTTCTTTTCTGCCTTTTTGTCTCGAAATCAACCTATTCCAGCCGTTGGCAATATTCTTGACTAACTTACCTTTGCACTCAATTTTGAACAAAATGGCAGAAAATAAATTCAAAGGAAACACGGAGCCGGTAAATGGCAGTGAAATGGATCTGAATGCAGATGAAAATCAAAATGGCAGTACCCATCTCAATGAACCTATATCTGAAGATTCAGAACTGGAGAAACTTAAGGCCGAGGTGGTCGAACTGAATGACCGTTATATTCGTAAGCTGGCGGAATTCGAGAACCTGCGAAAAAGAACGGCCAAAGAAAGAATAGAACTGGTTCAGACAGCAGGGAAGGACGTGATCGTCGATATGCTGGATGTATTGGATGATTGCGAAAGAGCACAGAAACAAATGGAAAAAACAGATGACCCTGCTCAGATAAAAGAAGGTGTTATGCTGGTATTCAATAAACTCAGAAATACACTTCAGTCACGAGGCGTAAAAGCCATGGAGACACTCCATACAGAGTTCAATGCTGATCTGCATGAAGCAATCACAGAAATTCCAGCACCAAATGAAAAGTTGAAAGGCAAAATAATGGATGAGGTGATGAAAGGATATTATCTTAATGATAAGATCATCAGGCACGCGAAAGTAGTAGTTGGGAAGTGAGGGAGAGTGAGCAGTGAGAGGTGAGTGTTTAGAGTTTAGAGATTTAAAAGGCAAGCACTATACATGTCAAAAAGAGATTATTACGAAATACTGGGGGTTACCAAGACCGCTTCTACCGATGAGATAAAAAAAGCTTATCGCAAGGTGGCAATGCAATTTCACCCGGATCGTAATCCTGGCGATAAAGCCGCCGAAGAAAAATTCAAAGAAGCAGCTGAGGCTTATGAAATATTAAGCGATGCCGATAAAAAAGCACAGTACGATCGTTATGGTCATGCGGGAGTAAGCGGAAATGCAAGAGGTGGCCATCCGGGTGGCAATATGAATATGGATGATATCTTCAGCCAGTTTGGAGATATTTTCGGCGATGATATGTTCGGTAGTTTCTTTGGTGGTGGAAATGGAAGAGGCAGGGGTGCACAGAGAGCAAGAGGTACAAGAGGTTCAAATCTTCGCGTTAAACTAAAATTGAGTTTTGAAGAGATCGCTAAAGGCGTAACCAAGAACATCAAGGTTAAAAAATATGTTGGCTGCAATACTTGTAGTGGCAGTGGCGCTAAAGATAAAGGCTCGGTACAAACCTGTTCTACCTGTGGTGGATCAGGCCAGGTGAGAAAAGTACAGAATACTTTCCTTGGTCAGATGCAGACCGTTACTACCTGTCCTACCTGTAACGGAGAAGGTTCGACCATCACGGCTAAATGTCCTAATTGTAAAGGTGAAGGAAGAGTATACGCCGAAGAAACAGTTTCAATTGAAATACCCGCAGGTGTACAGGAAGGAATGCAACTTAGCATCAGCGGCCGTGGTAATGCTGGTGAAAGAGGCGGCCCTTTTGGTGATCTTATCGTATTGGTGGAGGAAGAACCACATAAGGAATTACATCGTGAAGGCTTGAATGTGGGTTACGAATTATATCTCTCCTTTACAGATGCAGTATTCGGCACACAAATAGAGGTGCCAACCATTGATGGTCGCGCCAAAATCAAAATCCCTCCGGGAACACAAAGCGGAAAAATATTCAGGCTTAAAGGAAAAGGATTTCCTTCAGTGAACTCCTATCAGAAAGGAGATCAGCTTATCCAGGTAAATGTCTGGACCCCACAGCATGTTTCATCAGAAGAAAAAGCAGCTTTGGAAAAAATGAATACCTCAGGCAATTTCAAACCTCACCCTGAGAAAGGGGGCAAGAATTTCTTTGATAAGATCAAAGAGATGTTTTCCTAATAGGAGGATTTTCTTTTCCTGCCTTTTGAATAAAGATTTTTCGCCTTGTTCACCAGTGTGATAAATTCTTTTTGCAGCAGATCATTTTCTCCTACTGATCCCTGAGCGATATTTATCACATCATTCCATGAAGATTCTTTTACGAACTGTGAATTACGCAATAGAGACCCGAACAGGGCCACTGCAGAATAGAACTGATAGGATTTCTCTAAAATATGAGGAGGCGTATATTCAAATTTCCCGGCATAGTGATCATGAAAATTAAATTTATCATTTTCAGGTTTCTGATAATCTAATAATATATCAGAAAATTTATCGCCACTCTTAAATGTTTTTACAGCCATCTTATTTTGTTCAGTTGGTATGATCTCAAATAATGCAATCAGAGAAAATCCTGAACCGATCTCCCCACCTTCAACAATGGATATGGAATCCCGTAGCGCTCCCACTTTATTATCAAAACCAATTAACCGGTATTGCTTAACATAGTCCGGATTGAATTCAACATTCATATATACATTATTCGCTACTGAATAAAGCGTCTGTGTAAATTCCTTCAATAAGACTTTTTCTGCTTCTTTGAAATTGTCCAGGTATGCGAAATTGCCGTTCCCTTTATTAGCCAGGGTTTGAATTTTAGAGTCTTTATAATTCCCCATACCGACTCCGAGGCAGGTAAGATATATACCTGATTCTTTTTCTTTAGAGATCAGTTCATCTAGTTCATCTTCGGTTTTTAGTCCAACATTAAAATCTCCATCAGTTGCCAGTATCACCCGATTGTTTCCATCTTTAATAAAATGTCTTCTGGCAATAGCATAGGCCATTTTGATTCCTGATTCACCGGGTGTAGAACCTCCAGGCTCCAGTTCATCCAGCACTTTCAATATTTTTTCTTTCTCAAAGCCACTGGTGCAATTAAGCATTGTGCCGGTAACTCCTCCATAAACGACAATAGAAACAGAGTCTTTTGCCCTCAGATTATTTACCAATAAACGAAAAGCAGATTTTAAAAGCGGGAGCCGGTTCGGCATATCCATTGAACCGGACACATCGATCAGAAAAACGAGGTTACTCGGTGGCAAAGAATCAAGATTCAGTTTTTTCGAGAACAGATTTATATAGAATAATTGATTGCCCTGATTCCAGGGACAGGAACTTAATGTGGTACGACAATGAAATAATGCATCTCCGGCAGGCTCAATATAATCCAGGTTAAAATAATTCAGCATTTCTTCTATCCTTACCGCATCGGGAGGGACCTGCGAATTCAGGTTAATAAAACGCCGGATATTACTATAGGAAGCGCGGTCCACATTTAATGACATGCCCGTAGTGGGAAATTTCTTCGCGTCAATAAAGTGATTTTCCAATATGCTTGCATAGGTCTCATCTCCGCTATACCATGTCTTCTGTTCTTCCTTATCCAGATCTTTTGTTAGTGAAGAAAGTTTGTCGCGGTGCAGATTACTTGCCGAGGCAGGCAGCAATCGCATTTTAATATAGTTGAAATTATCGGCATAAAGCGATATTCTTTCTGTATAATAGCCTTGGTGGGTAAATAAAAAAGAATCTACCGAACGGTTAGAGCCAATACCGAAGGTGCCAAGCGAACCGCTGCGAAAAATATAACCCGTCCTGATCTGCATGATGGTCACATTCTGCAGAATATTTCCCCCCTCATCCTTCACTTCGCCCCGCATATAGTAATCCTGCGCTCGCAATGAATGGGTGAATAGTAAGGCAATCGATATGTATATCAGGGTTTTCAGATGGATCTATTGGCGATAAGTTACAAAAAAACGAGGAGGACAGGTATAACCTTACAACACCTGGTAGATCTCTTTCAGATTGCGGCCAAGCCCATCGTAATCAAGTCCATAACCTACTACAAATTTGTCAGGGATCTGAAATCCTACATAATCCAGTTGAAGGGGATAACTGGTGGCTTCGGATTTATGCAACAAGGTAGCAATCTTCAATGAACGGGGTTGCTGATGTTGCAGTTTGGGCAGGAATTCATGAAGGGTCTTTCCGGTATCAACAATATCTTCTACAATGATCACATCCCTGCCAAATATATCAGCCTCAAGGCCGATGGAGGTAACCACATTACCGGAAGATTTCATGCCCTTATAAGAAGCAAGCTTGATGAAGCATAATTCAGCTTCAATATCGAGTTGTTTGAAAAGATCTGAAGCGAACATAAAAGATCCATTGAGTATCGCTACAAACAAAGGTCTCCTGCCCTCAAAATCTTTATTGATGCGAACAGCGATCTCCTTTATTTTTTGAAGTATGGTTTCTTCTGAGAGATAGACATCGAAGCTCCGGTCATGGACCTTGATCTGGGACATAAGGCAAGTATTAGGTTTATTTTACCTGTTGGTAAGGCCATTGTTCAACATCCTGGGTGCCATTGATGCCTTAGTCTTCAAATTCAGTTTCTCCCCAGGCATGGGTATATCAGTTGTTTTGCAAAAATTCAATTCGCAAAGATTTTCCAGTCGAATTCCTTCGGCTTGAGCGATATCGTAAAGGGTTTCGGATTTTTCCACCACATGAAAATTCTTCATGCCGGTTTTATTTTTTTTCTGAAGGTAGATCAGTTGTGATCGTTCGAGCAGATCTGTTTCCTTCATTTCATTGAACTCAAAAATTTTGACGTAATCCACGTCATATTGTTTGGCAATAGCCAACAATGAACTGCCCTGTACCGCGTAGACTACTCGCGTATCATTGATCTTGAACATTCCTTCAGGATAGACCTTTGCAGTGATCGTAACATCTGCATCTATCACTCCTTTGCCTATCACTTCTTTGCGTGGTTGCTGCAGGGCCAGCAGAGTATATTCATTCAGATTATAATCTTCAATTAGTTTTATCAGCGACATAGGATATTTCGGACTGGTAGCATAACCTGCCTGCTTTAATCCATAAGCCCATGACCGATAATCAATAGGATCGATCTTAAATAGAAAAGCGTAACGCTGACCTGTTCGTAAAAAATCAGAATGGTCTTTATAAGAATCAAGCGCACTGGAATATTTACGGAAACATTCCTGTCTCAGATCATCATCATGTCTTACCGATTCACCGGTCCAGGTATTCTTGCATTTAATTCCAAAATGATTATTGGATGCCAGTACCAGGTCGCTGGTACCGGCCGTCGTTTCATAAATACCCTGGGCAAGTGTAATAGAAGCGGGTACACCGGTTCGTTGCATTTCTGCAACAGCAAACTCTTTATATGTTGAAATATAGGAAACGATTAGATCGGCAGGCTGGGCCAGAAGGGAACCCGCACTCAGCAGAAAAATAGCTAAAATGAATAATTTCAATTTTTGCATTGGACAGACTATAATTTTCGAATCAGGTAAAGACCATCCCGGATGGTAAGTACCATTTTATCAATGTCTTCTCTTCTAAGAATGAACTCGTTAAAGTCCTGTATCCCTTTGGCGCTTTTTCCTGCCGGATTCTGCTCCAGGGCCTTCCCGTGAAAGAAGATATTATCTGCTAAAATAAACCCGTTTTTCCGCATATGGGGAAAAACCAGGTTAAAATATTCAACATATGCGGGTTTATCCGCATCTATAAACGCAAGATCCCAGATTTCCCCCAGTTTAGGTATGATTTCTAGGGCATTCCCACAATGTGATATGATCTTTTTTCCTAACGGCGAGCTATCGAAATAATTTCGGGCGATAGCTGCATCCTTATCTCTCAGTTCAATGGTATGCAACTTACCCTCCTTATCCAAACCTTTGGCAAGACAAAGCGCGCTGTAGCCGGTAAAGGTTCCTATCTCCAGTATTCTTTTGGGTCTGATCATAAGGCTGATCATCTCCAGCAGTTTGCCCTGCAGGTGACCACTGATCATATGTGATTCCGGATATTCTTTTTGAGTAAAGGCATTGATCTCCTGTAACAGTGGATCCTCGGCAGAGGTTTGCGTTTCCGCATATTGCTGTACAAGTGGTAGAATCAGATCCAAATCCAGGTTTATGCAAAGATACTATTCCACCGCAAGCAGGGGTTCCTTATTCATAGGTTTTGATATGAACCATAGGCCCAGGAAAGTAAATATGCCATTGATCAGTATCAGTTCATTGCCAATCTTATAACCATGAAATATAGAATCTGAAATGGATTGCAGTCCCAATTGAGTATGAAGTTTCGCTTCATACCAGGAAGGGCTGCTCATCATATCCACGAATAAAGCGAGCAGCGGCGCCAATATACAAACTGTCCAAATCCATTTTTGCTGTAAAGATCTTTTTGTAAGAATACCAAAAGCGAATAATCCTAATAGAGGGCCATAAGTAATGCCAGCAAATTTTAAAATAAAATCAATGATCAGTTTATCGTTCATCCATTTGAACAATAGCACCATCATAAAAAATACAAGTGCAAAACTGAAGTGAACTTTTAGCCTCGTTCTTTTCTTTTCTGCTTCGGTTCCTTCTTTTTTCTTGATGCCAAGAATATCTATACAAAAACAGGAAGTAAGCGAGGTAATGGCCCCATCCACACTTGGGAATAATGCAGATATCAATGCGATGATAAAGATGATACCTACGGCTCCGCTAAAGGCCGAGCTCAATGCGATAGTAGGGAAAAGATCATCTGGTGCGGTTTTTATACCATTGGCTGATGCGTAGAGATAAAGCACGCCACCCAGAATGAGAAAAAGAAAATTCACGAACATCAATACGCCGGTAAAGGTCATGATATTCTTCTGCGAATCCTTCAGGTTTTTTACGCTGATATTTTTCTGCATCATTTCCTGATCAAGTCCTGTCATGGCAATAGCGATGAACATTCCTCCCAGTATATGTTTGAGCGCGAAGGAGCCAGATTTTACGTCCCAGTTGAAAACCTGATTGTATCCTTTATCGCTCATCATCTGCCAGGCTCCACCAAAATCAGTATGCAGCGCTTTGATCACAGCGATCACGCAAACCACTAATCCTACCAGCATGCCGGTAGTTTGTAATGTATCAGTATAAACAATTGTTTTTACACCTCCTTCAAAAGTATAGAGAAGAATAAGCAGAAGGATCACCAGGGTGGTGACCATAAAAGGAATTTCAAATTTATCGAAGATGAACGTTTGCAGTACAGAGATCACAAGGTAAAGTCGTGCCGTGGCCCCGATTACACGGGAAAGAATAAAAAAGAAAGCACCTGCTTTATGCGCACTGACCCCAAATCTTTTTTCCAGGTAAGTGTAGATACTGGTCAGGTTCATTTTATAATAAAGAGGTAGTAATACATAGGCGATCACAATGTAGCCGAACAGGTAACCTATCACGATCTGGAAATAATAAAAATTGGCTGAGCCTACACCTCCGGGCACACTAACGAAAGTGACTCCGGATAATGAAGTACCGATCATGCCAAAGGCTACCAGCATCCAGTTGCTATTACGGTTGCCAATAAAAAATGAATCATTATTTGAATTTCGTGATGTATACCAGGCAACAGTCAGCAGAAGTAGGAAGTACCCGATCACGAAGCTGAATAATAAGGCAGGAGACATAGGCAAAACTCGTTTAAATTGTACTCTGAAAGAATTTTGAAGATAAAGAAATTAATTCTCTATTTGTTCCAATATTTAATTCATGAAGATCAAATCTCTGGCAGTATTCTGCGGCTCTAAAGAAGGTAAAGATCCTGTCTTTATACAAGATGCAAAAAGATTGGGACAGCTGCTGGCTGAAAGTAAAATCAAACTCATTTATGGAGGAGGAAGCGCTGGTATCATGGGTGTGATTGCCGATTCGGTCATGTCGAACGGAGGTGATGTGTGTGGTGTGATTCCAAAATTATTACTTGAATGGGAAGTTCAGCATCGCGGCATTACAGAACTGATCATCTGTGATGATATGCATGAAAGAAAAAGAACTATTTATAGTTTATGCAATGCAGCCATGATCCTGCCGGGTGGATTTGGTACCCTTGATGAATTATTTGAAATACTTACCTGGAACCAGCTTACCATTCATGATAAGCAAATCTTTCTGCTAAATAGCGGAGGGTTCTATGATCACCTGATCGCACATATTGAATTGATGCGGCAACAGGGCCTACTTTATGATAAAGCAGATCAATCCATTCAGTTTCTCAACTATCCTGAAGAACTGACCCAATATCTTTAATAAGAATTCCGTCGGCGATATCTTCGATCCTCATCCTGGCGATCGCGTTCCGGATCACGATCACGATAATCTGCTTTGCCCTGGAATAATGGGATCTGAATGCCTCCCCGTACTATTGGGATCGTCCTTCCATAATTATCAGTATAAGGCGAATACAGTTCCTTCATTACATCAAACATCACAGAAAGATAAAAGAAAGGTTGTCCGCCACTACCCTGACGCCCCGTAGTGTAGCCACCACCAATCAGAAAACTATTTGAGGTGAAATCTCTTTTTTCAATAGTTGTACTGGGAGCCGGTGGAATATATTTCTGCTTCAACCAGTTATGCTCGAGTTGTCCCTGCACAAATAAAAAGCGAACGGGATATAACTTAACAAACCCACCTCCACCATATTCCTTCTGGCGCAGTTTATCATTTATTTGAGAGTAATCGCGGTAGGAGGTATAATTGTAGTTGACCACCAATCCTACATCCAAAAAATTAGTCGGGCTGACACCAAATACCGGGTTGGCACCAATCAGGAATACGTTATTAAAGAAACTCAATGATATAGTTCCCCCGGTGAAAAGATTTTCCTTGAATTTTCTTTTACTGGTTTGCTCTTCTTTCTTTTCTTCTTCTTTATCCTTGTCTTTTTCTTTTTGGGCAAAAAGATTCAGCGATGAACAGATCATCAAAAACAGGAACGCACGTTTCATAGTGTATAATTTTAATCAAAAATTTTTCCGGCATTCAAAATATTATTCGGGTCGAAGATCTTTTTTATATCTCTCATCAATCTCATCTGCGTTGCATCAAAAATGATATCCATATATCCTTTTTGCACCAGTCCGATACCATGCTCTCCGCTGATCGTGCCACCCAGTTTTTTTACCAATTGGAATATCTCCCTGATCGCTTCCTTCAGTGAACCATTCCAGGCTTCATCAGAAAGTTCTCCCTTAATAATATTCACATGCAGATTACCATCTCCCGCATGCCCATAACAAACGGATTGGAAGCCATATTTATTTCCTATATCCTTCACTCCTTTCAATAAAACCGGCAGCTCTGCTCTTGGCACAACAGTGTCTTCCTCTTTATATATGGAATGAGATTTCACGGCCTCTCCCACTCTTCTTCTCATTTTCCATAATTCCGCTTTCTGCTGCGCATCGTCGGCAAAAAGAATATCGCCGCATTCAAATTGCTGCACAATCTGTCCTATTCCTTCCATATCACGCATCAGTACCTCCATATCATTTCCATCTACCTCGATCAGCAAATGCGCTTTTACTTCTTCGCCGATCATTACTGAGGTACTATCCAAAAATTTGCTTACCCAAACCAGGGCATCCCGTTCCATGAATTCCATCGCGCTGGGGGTATAACCTGCTCTGAAAATAGCGCTTACCGCTTCACAGGCTTTCTCCGCCGATTGAAAAGGCACCAGCATTAGCAGATCATGTGATGGCAGTGGAATCAACCTTAATACAATACGGGTCACTATCCCCAAGGTTCCTTCACTTCCCACTACCAATTGGGTGAGGTTATACCCTGTGGCATTCTTCAACACATTTGCACCTGTCCAGATGATCTCACCTGTTGGTAAAACCATTTCCAGATTCAACACATAATCTTTTACCACTCCATATTTTACGGCTTTCGGACCACCGCTATTCTCTGCAATATTTCCGCCGATAAAGCAGGATCCACGACTGCTTGGATCCGGAGGATAGAATAATCTTTTCTCTTTTACCGCGTTTTGCAAGACTTCAGTAATCACACCCGGTTCAGTGGTCACCTGCAAATTGCGTTCATCTATATCAATGATCTTATTCAAACGTTCGGTTGATAACAATACACCCCCAAGATGAGGAAGTGCACCGCCGCTTAACCCAGTTCCTGCCCCTCGCGGAGTTACTGGGATCAGGTCCTTATTACAGATCACTAATATCTGGCTGATCTCATTGGCATTTCCTGGCTTTACTACAACTTCAGGTGGAAAATGTAGGTCCTCGGTCTCATCATGAGAATAATGCGCTAATGATTCCTCATCAACTAAAACCTGAGCTTCTCCCAGAATTTTCCGAAATGCCTCAATATGGCTGGCAGTTAGGTTGGATACCCGTGCGGTTGTAATCATGCTGCAAAAATCCGTATTTGCGGATACAATAAAAAATCAGAAAACCTAGTAGGTTTTAAAAGAAGGACACATAGATTCTCTTCTGTTTCCGTTATAACGATCCACTACTCCTTGTTTTATTATAGAGAATTCAAAGGCACCCCTGGTATTATTATAAGTGGCCAGCGAAGAGGTGGTTACATCATAACTAAAATTGAAGCTAACATCCTTATAGGTCAGACCTACCATAGGAATGAATGCGTCGCGGTAACGATAATATAAGCCTGCCATCAATTCCTTATCTCCATCTCCCGAAAGATTATATCTCGCATTCAAACCACCCACGATCTCATAACTATTTGCCTGGAATGATCCGTATACATTAGGATTGACTATTACACGATCATTGAGTTTAAAACTTCCATTTAAAAAACCTGTCCATCGTACGGGCACCACATTATTAGCCGTGGCATCATTGAAAAAAGATTCACGGGGGCGATTGATATGCATGGCGGAAACGCCAGCATTTAAATAAATATCATTACTGGGGAAATAGGCATAGTTCATTCCTACCTGCATATCCAGGTAGTTGATATTATTCTGATCCAGCTTGGCGGCGCCACCACTCTGATGCGCATCGAAAAATTGTCCATTCCATTGTCCGGGGAAAGTTAGATTAGTTGTATTGATATTTTTATTTGCCCAGCCGGTGTTAAAACCAAGACTAAGCAAACTACCTGCACCGATCATCTGATGATATGCGATGGACCCATAGATCTTAGTAGAAGTAAGCACACCGGTACCCGCTACATCATGGAGTATCACGCCGCCTATTCCCATCCAACCGGTATTATCATGATTCTGCATTACCTGCCAGTCGCCATAAGCGCTCATCGTTTTATAAGGAAACGCAGTTATCGAGGACCATTGATTGCGATAGTTCACACCCAGACGATAATCACCATCAGGAATAAACCCTGTATTTGCCGGGTTAGTTAGCAAAGGAGAATTGAAGAACTGGGAAAAGTGCAGATCCTGGCCTTTCGCATTTGCTCCTATCAGCACTACACATACCAGATACACTATTCTTTTCATCTTTATCGGATTAAAGTTATGTCACCTTTTTTTATGCCCTTCGTTCCATCTGTGAATTCGATGTTAAGCGTGTAGGCATATACATCCATTGGCTGCACAGCACCCTTGTATTTTCCATCCCAGCCCTGTTTAACATTATTTGTTTCGAATACTTTTTGTCCCCAGCGATTCCAGACCGTAAAAATCATTTTTCCAATTCCAAAGCCACGTACATAGATCACACTATTCACATCTCCGCTTAATGGAGTGAAGGCATTTGGCACATCTACCAGTGGGAAAATGACTGCCCTTACCTGCTGGCAAATGGTACTATCGCAGCCTGCGGCATTATAACCTGTAAGACAAGAATTGAATGTTCCGGTAGCATTATACTGATGCTCAACCGGCGCTCTTGATGTTGTAAGCAGAGAATCACCATCACCAAAAACCCATTTAAACCTTATCGCTTCAGGGAAAGAAGTATTGGTAAATATTGTAGGTGTATTTTGAATTGGGGGGTCAGGCGAAAAAGTAAAATCAGGTACAGGCTTCTTAAACACATTGATCGTAAATGTGGTTGTATCCTTTACATTACATGTGTTCGGATTTGTTGCGATCAGCATAATGGTATATGGTCCTTCCAGAGAATAAAAATGGGTAGGTTCAAAAACAGTTGAACGAGGAGAGCCGTCTCCGAAATCCCATTCCCAGGTTTCTCCGGCAATACTGGTATTGCGAAAGCCTGCTGTATATGGCAGACAGCCTGTAGCTGGTGTTTCAAATCGGGCATCCACATTTTCTGCAACTTGCAGATCCAGCAATAAAGTATCCGGGTTATTACAATATGCTGTATCCTTTAATACCAGTTTCACTTTATAGGAACCGGGACCGGGGAAAGTATGATTCAGACTGGACAATCCAGAAACAATGCCTTGACTATTATCACCCCAGATCCAAATAAATGAAGTATCAGTAAATGGTCTTGAAGGCGCTGTAGTGGAAATATTATTAAACTGGTATTTGAAAGCAGTGCAGGGAGGCAACTTATTATAAGTGGCCGCAAGAATTGCCTGAAGATCTCCAACACGAATATGGATATAACTGGTATCTCTCAAATTGCAGGTATTGAGATCGATCGCAATGAGCATGACCTGGTATAGTCCTACCGCATTATAAGTATGGGAAATCGTAGGTATAGTGGTGGTTTGCACCTGAGAACCATCACCAAAATGCCATTCATACGTTTGCGCATTGGCAATTGTATCGGTAAATAAAACATCTAATGGGACGCAACCTGCTGTATCACGTGGAACTCCATTAATAGATGATTGGATATTCCCTTTTACTCCTGCCAGGTTCATTGCGATCTTCACCATGGCCAGATTACATTGAGCACCTGTGGTGCTTTTGTTTGTAGGAGCCCAGGAACCCAATGTGGTTGGAAAACGTGGCTGGACACCGCTTGGTTCCAGATTACAATTTGCGCAG
This sequence comes from Chitinophagaceae bacterium, assembly GCA_043742885.1. GTDB lineage: Bacteria > Bacteroidota > Bacteroidia > Chitinophagales > Chitinophagaceae > JJ008. Next base: position 14,546 of record JAYTXP010000185.1, read on the forward strand.
ATGGCCTGGTAGATCACACCATCACTGTTAAACCGGCTAGTACCTCCATCAACGTGATCGCAACCTCCGCCTGGCGCATTTGCCTCACCAAAAAAACTTCCAAATAATAATCGGTTAGCGTCTTTGGCAATCACAATAAAATAAAAATCTTTCCCGTCTGTGGTGGATTTAATTGCATCTGCACTAACTGGAAGTCCACTTGTGCCTGCGCTGCCAAACCAGTTCTTGGTACCATAAAAACCACCCCAACCTGAGATATATACATTTTCGCAACGATCCACGAGAAATGCTACGGGCGAAATATTCGGATTGGCTGAACCCGTACCAAACACGGATGTATAAACGTAATTACTCAGATCCTTCTGAAGTTTACCAAAGAATTGTTTACCCGCGGCACTACCAAATACAGGTGTGCCTGCAGTGACTGGCCATGTGCCCGTGGTCTGTCCCATTACATATGGAAATCCATTTCTATCAAATTGAATACCATATACCTGATCGGCACCTGAAGTACCAATGAAAGTTGATCTGATAATATTTGCACCATTGCTGCTTATCACGGCAACAAATCCATCTACACTTCCATGATTATTTGGGCCCAGGGTACCAGTTCTGATACCGGGAAAACTGGCATCACTTTCTGTTCCACCGGCCGTATAAATATCTCCATTGGGAGCAATGGTCAGTACATAAGCGGCATCATTTCCAGATCCGCCCAGATAAGAGGAGAATAAAACACTGCTCAGGGTTGGATTAAGTTTTATAACAACCGCGTCCTGTTGTCCTCCGGGGGTAGATTGAAATGGTGAACCAACAATCGGAAAATTATTTGCTGTAGTACTAACATTTGAATTAGTGCAAGAGGCAACATATACATTACCGGCAGGATCCAGATTCACTTCACTTCTTCCATCATCGCCATAATTACGCATAAGCGATGTTGTGCCCAATTGCCGGTTCTCACTGATATTAACTCCATCGTTGGCTGTTCCGCCAATTCGTTTAGATCCGATCAGTGCGGTACCTGAGGCATTCAATTTTAAAATTACAATATCATAAAGTCCACAGGCTCCTACTAAATCTGCAGCACCATTCAGCAAGGGGAAAGAGCCCAGTCCAGTTTGTGGTGAATTAGTTCTTCCTGCTATGATCAGGTTTCCCTGCGGATCCACGATCAGACTTTGAGGTTGTTCTTTTCCGCTGCCTCCCACATAAGTGGCATAAATACGATTTACCCCATCGGGCGAAAGCTTGATGATGCCCATATCATAATCACCCTGGTAATTAGATTGAAATGCGCCTACCAGCGTAGGAAACCCGCTGGCGAAAACAATTCCTCCTCCGTACATACTTCCATCAGGACCATAGGTAGCGGTATACCCCCAGTTATCGGCTACACTTCCGGAAAAACTACAGAACACCACTTGCGGATCAATGACCAGAGTTTTTGTTGGATCATAATCATGCAGGTTAAAGCGAACGATCTTGTCCTTTACAATATATTTGCTGTTGATTTCTTTTCTTTCATGAAGATCAGTTTGAAAACTATAAGGAAGTGCTTCTCTCAGATCTCCAATAGAAGTACCTATTACAAGCTCCTTACCTTTTACCTGGAGTTTGTCTACACCATCATATTTTAATGCAATGCGGGATACATCTGCGCCAGGCTTAGCGATGATATCATATTTTAAAAAACCATTGTCAGTATAAAAACGAACATTCACCCCCGGATAAATATTCTCTGCAGTGATGGCCTGATACATGCGGCATCCTTCTCCCCATTTGGATGGGTCATTGCCATAAAAAAAATTAGAAACAGTGGAAATGGGTTTTTCCGGAACTACAGTTACCTCAGAGTTAGCATTGACAAAATCAACATGGAAACTATGGCTTCTGACGGGTACTCCGTTGGGATAACTGGAGATACTGCCATCATGTATTTTTTGATAGAGGTCCGCAAAATCACCTGGATGATATTGGACTACTGTGAAGCCATCTTTACGGATAAAAAACGAGCCATTACTAACTTTCCCCATATATAGAACCTTGCTATCCCACTGCCCTTTATTTTCTATGAACTCAATATTCCCCTGCGATTGCGCGACATGGAAAAAAAACAATAGAGCGGATAACATTGATAGCGGCTTCAGGAAAAAAAGTTTAGTATTAAAGTAACCAATTTTCATCAGATACGGATTGAAAACTTATGTTAAGAAATGGTTCGAAATTGTAAAAAAACAGTCATAAACTTCTCCTGTACAGTTATTTCACCAAATTCAGGAAATCCTGCTCCACAAAACCCCACCCCGTTTATGCTGAAGAAAAATTTTCAACTGCAAATTGTCTGCAGTTTCCAGTTCCGGATCCTCTTCAATTATCGACGCTGCGGCATTCCGGGCCAGTTCAAGAATTGCCCGGTCTTGGACTATGTTTGCCAGGCGGAAGTTTAAAGCGCCGCTCTGCCTGGTGCCTTCAATTTCTCCGGGTCCCCGTAATTCAAGATCTTTTTCAGCAATTTCAAATCCATTGTTGGTTGCGACCATGATATTTATTCTTTCCCTGGCTTCGCGACTGAGTTTTGAACTGCTGAGAAGGATACAATAACTCTTATCGGCTCCCCTTCCTACCCTGCCTCTTAACTGATGCAGCTGGGAAAGTCCGAATTTCTCTGAGTTCTCGATCACCATCACAGAGGCATTAGGCACATTCACCCCTACTTCAATAACGGTGGTCGACACCATTATCTGCGTATCCTTTGATATAAATCGCTGCATATTTTCCTGTTTTTGCCTAGAAGGCTGTCGACCATGCACCATGCTGATCCAGTATTTAGGCTCAGGGAAATAAACTTTTACATTTTCATATCCTTTCATCAGATTCTCATAATCGAGTTTATCGCTCTCCTCGATCAATGGAAAAATAATATATGCCTGTCTGCCTTTATCTAATTCCGCTCTGATAAAATCCATTACCTGGTGCCGGTTACTCTCAAAACGATGCACGGTGCTGATTGGTTTCCTCCCAGGTGGTAATTCATCAATAATACTATAATCAAGGTCGCCATAAGCAGTCATGGCCAACGTTCTTGGAATTGGCGTAGCGGTCATTACCAAGATATGAGGAGGAACTTCAGCCTTCTTCCATAATCGGGCTCTTTGTTCTACCCCAAATCGATGCTGTTCATCTATCACCACCATACCGAGTTTCTGAAACTCTACAGGATCTTCGATGAGTGCATGCGTACCTATAATTATCTTCAGCGTACCCTCCTTTAGTTCTGATAGTATCTTTCTTCTTTCTGCTGCTTTTGTAGAACCAGTGAGTAATCTTACTGGCAGATTCATTTTTTCAAGTAACTCACTAATGGTATTGAAATGTTGGTTGGCCAGGATTTCGGTAGGAGCCATAAGGCATGACTGATAACCATTATCTGCTGCCAGCAACATAATGAGAACAGCGACAATGGTCTTTCCACTTCCCACATCGCCCTGCAAAAGCCTGTTCATTTGTTTTCCTTTGGCAGTATCTGTTCTTATTTCACGAATCACCCTTTTTTGCGCATTGGTCAGTTCAAATGGCAGATGCTTATGAAAGAATTCATTGAACAGATCACCAACTTTATCAAACAAAACGCCTTTCGAATAGCGGTGTCTGGCTGAACGAAGTAACCCCATTCGCAGTTGCGCGATGAAGAGTTCTTCAAACTTCAATCTTTTTACAGCTTCCTCATATTCATTTGTGTTTTGAGGAAAATGTATTTGCCAGATAGCCTGGTATCTTCCAATTAGATTGAATTGTTTTCGAACAGAAACGGGAAGATTTTCAGGAATATCTTTTCCCTGAACGTTTGTCAGCAATTGAAAACTAAGTTTGCCGATCTGCCTCGCTCCTAAACCTCTTGCCTTTAATTTTTCGGTTGTGGAATATACCGGTTCCAGAAATGACCTTACTCCCGCTTCACTGCTGCGTATGGGTTCCAGTTCGGGATGAATGATCTGCGGTTTTCCATTAAAAAAACTAATTCGGCCATAGACCATCACCGGAACACCCGGCTCCAATGTTTTCTGCACCCAATTCACTCCCTGGAACCAGGTTAGTTCCATAGTTCCTGTTGTGTCGCGAAATTCTGCTACCAGTCTTTTGGACCTGGGTTTACCTATGGCTTCAAAATTTACAATGGTACCCATCAACTGTGCATATTCCATCTGTGGGTTCAGATCGATAATAGCATTCACCTGTGTTCTGTCAATATGCCGAAAAGGAAAATGAGTAAGCAGATCTTCGAAAAGAAAAATATTCAATTCTTTCTTCAGCAGGTCAGCACGTAAGGGTCCCACCCCTTTCAGGTATTCTATAGGAGTATCCAATATAGTGGCACTGCGTGTAATAAAACAGTTTTTGTAAAAATACAATGACTAGACCGTCTGTCTCTGTGCTTTTTCCCAGTTAACCGGTTGTTTTCTGCCAAGGAATCGGAAAAAACCCCTAAGGATGCAGTAATTCATAAATAGAAAATAAAAAGGAATGCCTGAAAGCCCCGCGTTTTTTCCGGAGCGTATTAATAAATATCCAACCAGGGCTATTATATATACAAGTAATTGCAGACCCAGGAATAAATCATACCATTCATTGGATGGGCCTCTTATGACCAGACAAATATTAGTAAACAATAAGATAATAAGAAACAAGGGGCTGATGATCCATCTGAACAAACGACGGGAAAGGAATTGAAAATATAAAACGGGAAATCGAAAAGGATGTAAAAGATCCTTTAATAGATGAAGGGATTGAAAAGCCCCGGCAGCAATCCTCGTTTTCCTTTTTTTCTCTTCAGATAAAGAAGCTGATGGAAGTTCAGAGGCGAAGGCCTGTGGTTCATATGCGATCCGATAGCCCTGAAGGCAGATCTGCAAAGAGATCACCAGGTCATCCAGTATCACAGGCTGATCCATCGGATGAAACAAGGAGGTACGAATAGAAAATAACTCTCCCGCCGCGCCTACCACAGTATAAAGTCCAGCGTCCAGTTTTTTCATCAGTGATTCATATTCCCAATACCAGCCTTCTGCCTGTCCCAGCGCGGAATGAATATCCCGGTATACTATTTTCTTTTCTCCGGCCACCGCTCCCACTTTTGAATCTCCATAATGACGAACCAATTTTCGAAGAGAAACTGCATTCAACTTGCAATTAGCATCACTAAAAACAACAATAGGTGTTTGCACCAGTTTCATTGCAGCGCATATAGCGTTGTATTTCCCGGTTCTTTCGGGCTGAATAAGTTTTTGCAGCTTCGGAAATTCTTTTATTATATCTAATGACTGCTGATCAGGTTCATCGATTACCAGTAAGACGGTAATTAATTCAGCAGGATAATCCAGTTCCTGAACATTCAATAATTTCTCGCGAAGAAAGGCGGATTCCTGAAAGGCAGTTATCACAAGGGTAACCGCAGGAAGTTCCTTATCAGTTAGATTATCGGGTATTTTTTTCCGGCTTCTAACCAGGGTAATGATAAATGCGATAAGGCCATAGCCCAGATAGCAATAGCCTATCAGAAAAAAACTGACCCAGAATGATATTTCATTGGCGGAATCCATCAATTGGTAAAAATACGGTGAGCCTTCGCAAATATCCCAAATGGCTACGGGAATTACCCTTTACATATTAGCGAAAAACGAGATTTCTAGTGAATTATGGCTATTAAAGTTGGCAAACTTACTATAGCTGAATTACTTTGCCTCTAATCTGTACCTGGATAAACCAGGTAAAAAATGAAAAGCCATCCATCCTTATTCCAGTTAGAGTTATTTCTAACGCAAAACAAATTCGCATTGCTGTGTTTCCTCACGGCTTTTGTGATCACGATGATATGTATTCCACCTATCATCAGTCTTATCAAAAAATACAAACTGTTTGATGTACCCAATGGCCGAAAGGAGCATAAGGATCCTATTCCTACCATGGGTGGTATCGCCATTTTAGCTGGTATGTTAACTGCCTTATTACTCTGGTTTCCCTTCAGTTCCGAGCCCGCGCTGATCAGCTTTTTTCTTTCTGTGATCATTTTATTTTTACTGGGCATACTGGATGATCTGAAAGATCTTTCCGCGAGATATAAATTTATGATTCAGATTGCTCTTGCAGCCCTGATCGCTGTTTCGGGTATACGCATTACCTCTTTTGAAGGCCTATTCGGTATTCATGAACTTTCATTGAGTACCCAGTATATGATGACGATACTGGCCATAACGGGAATCACCAATGCATTTAATCTGATAGATGGTATTGACGGATTGGCCGGAGGAATTGCTTTTATGAGTCTGATGGTACTTGGTCTGTTTCTAACATTGAATGGAGATGCTCAGACTGCCTTCATCGCTTTTTCTCTTGCAGGCGGACTGCTTGCTTTTTTATATTTCAATCTAAATCCTGCCCGCATATTTATGGGCGATACAGGTTCACTAGTTACAGGATTTGTTATCGCGGTTCTCTGCATACGTTTTCTGCAGGTGAACGCTTCACTGGTTTCACCTATCACTGTACATGCACCCGTATTTGTTTTAGGAATTGTAATGATCCCTGTTTTCGATACACTTCGCGTATTTGTGATCAGGATCTGGAGAGGAGCTTCTCCTTTTCAGGCAGATAAAACACATATCCATCATATTTTCACCCGGCAGGGTTTCTCTCATGCATTTGCCGCAAGACGAATCTGCATATTGCATGGTCTCATGCTTTTCGAATCATACTGGCTGCGTAATTTGCCACAAGAATGGGCCATGGTCCTAATGATGCTGATGATGATCCTGGCCATTGGATTGTTCAGCATACTGGGCCCGGTCCTGAATAAATGCAGAAGTCTGCTTGGCCTGCCCCAGACAAAACACCGTATGATTCAGGAGTAGATATCCTTAAATCCTGGATTGAACTTCCTTTATTTCAGTTCAATGAACTTTCAAATAACATCTGTCCGTCCTTCATATACTTATACCGCATACTTTCTTTGTTTAGAATATCCATCTGGCAGTCAGAAATCCAAATTTCGTTTAGTTGCGTTTTGTAAATGAATAATTCATGCCTGATCGGTTTATCAGAAAAGACGCTGGGTAATTGGGAAAATAGTAGTCCGGCAACGATGATCAAAGTCAATAATGGTAAAACAAGTCGCTTTACTAATAACATAGCTTAAAATTAAGCATAATATCAAAGAGATTTTATATCTTAACCCAATCCCCCCTGTCCAAACTCCCTGATCTTTTATTCATTAAACTTTTAAACACTCTACTAATGAGAAAAATTTTCTTTGTGGCTGCATTATCAGCCCTGTTCTTTGCCTGTTCCGACAAAAAAGAAAAAACCGATGCAACTGTTGCCGGTGATCAGAAAGACAAAATGGCTCCTGCTGATCTTCCTTATACTGCAAAATATTCTGACCTGACTAAGGATGTTTCGGATGCTGACCTTAAAGCAGTATTAGAAAGTTATAAAGTCTGGGAAAGTGGGGACATGGCCAAAGTTGCCAACTATTATACTGATTCCGTTTATTGGGAAAGAAATACTGGCGATAAAAAAGCATGGTCAAACCCTGACCTGATGAAAGAATGGACAAAATTCAGAGATAGCCTTAGTTCAGTTGTGGTTCAATTTGACGCATGGGATAAAGCCTATTCTGCTGCCAACAAAGAATCATATATTCTTACCTGGTATAAGGAATATGATACTTATAAAACAGGTAGAGTAGATTCTGCTGAATACCATGATATCAACCAGGTGAAAGATGGTAAAATAGCTGTCTTCAGTCAGTACAGACGATCTCTTA
>JAYTXP010000186.1:0-5714 GCA_043742885.1 Chitinophagaceae bacterium
GTATGAGCGACTGCTTTCGTTGAATATTTTCTGTAAAGACCATAGGCTTCTTTTGAATAATAACTCATGCACATGATCTTTTTTCCCTCTACAGTCACAGGCATGACATCCATCACAAATTTGCGGGATGAACCCCAGGCAAAATCGCGTACATTATCTGCTTTGAATATCCAGGTCTTTTTCTTATCACTTTTTTGTTTTTCAGCTGCTTTCGCTTCATCCAGTGTAACTACTTCGGATACCTCTTCCTTACCTGCTTTTGCTTTCTGATACCTGGCAAACTGAGCTGGGGTTAATACCTTGTCATAATTCAAACATTCTCCGGTTGCACCGATTACGTGATCGGCAGGAACGGTCATTTCTACTTTGAAATTTCCAAAGGTCAGCGCAAATTCACCGCGCCCGGTGAACTGATGATTCTGCCAGCCCTGGAAATCACTGTAAACGCAAAGACGCGGATACCATTGAGTCATTGTGAATTCACTGTTACCATCTTCAGGGAAAAATTCATATCCGCCTCTTCCACCTCTTACATTGCGATCTGAGATCTTATAGTTCCAGTCCAGTTTAAAAACAAAACGCTGACCTGGTTTAAGTGGTGCAGGTAATTCTAAACGCATCATGGTCTTGTTCACTGTATAATTCAGTGACTTGCCTAACGCGTCAGTTAGTTTTATTATATTAATGCCCAGGCCATTGTCATCTTTGTATTCTTGTGCTCTGTCAATGGTTTGTGGATTCATCGTACGACCCATTGGATTGCTGGTCTGATAATTGGCATTCTTCTGACTGTTATGCTGGTTCTCATCCAGCTGAAGCCAGAGATAAACCAATTCAGAAGGAGAATTATTAAAATAGGTAACGCTTTCGCTACCATTCAGCTTTGTATTTTTTTCATCGAGCTCACATTTGATATCATAATCACAGCGCTGTTGCCAGTACTTTGGACCGGGAGCTCCGCTAGCCATACGGTATTCATTGGGTGTAGGTAAAATGCCACCCATCTGTTCAAATTTGTTACCATGATTGCTACCCGGATTGTTTTGTGTGTTCTGAGAAGAAGCGATCAGAGAACCCAATATGGAAAGTATAAATAAGAATCTTTTCATTGCTTGAAATTTTAGAGTTGCCAAATCTACGTTTTTTGACAATAGTTCTCCTCTTCGTTTTCATGGGAGACCAGTCAAAAAACATAAATGGCCACCGTTAATTCCCGGCGGCTATTTATAAGTATAAAAGGTAAGTTTAGAAGCCTTTCTTCTCGCTGGCTTTTTGCATTGGGTTTATACCCGGTGCTGGCGTTACATTCTGTTTTTGCTTAAAGAGTTTGAATTTGCTGACTTCTTTCGGTTCGCCAAAACTGTTGTTTGACTCATCAATATCGGCCGTTTCTTTATATGGATCCAATTTAATTGACGCTACCTCTTTGTCTTTTAAAAAGGTCTTTACTACACTGGCCTCATTCTTTCTCCATACCTGTGCCGGGATCCTTTCGATCTCCTTGCTGCCATCTTTATAGGTCCACTCCAGGATGATTGGCATTACCAGCCCACCCTTATTACTGAAACTGATCTCATAAAGATGCTTGTTCGCATATTTATTTCGGCCTTCTTCATCTAATTGTTCAACCTGCGCCTTTACTGTAACCGGATATTTTGTGCTATCATATTTTTCGATCTGACGGTCATATTTCCAGTAAAAATCGCGCGTAGTGGTGTCCTTATCTGTCGCGAATTGAATAGATTTATCTTCCTTGTTTCTGATCTTGGAGATATCTTCAAAGCTATTCACTGCAGGTTTTGGCAGGCTGCTCATGATCACAGTATCTTTCGCAAGTGGAGGCATGGCTGTTAGGTCAGGGACAGAATGCTTTACTGAATCTATTGAAATATCACAGGCATCTGTTCCATAGAACCAACCTCTCCAGAACCAATCCAGATCCTCACCTGTTGCGTCTTCCAGTGTACGGAACAGATCGGCAGGAGTAGGGGATTTGAATGCCCATCTTTTAGCATATTCACGGAAGGCATTATCAAAAAGTTCTCTTCCTACGATGGTTTCACGAAGTATATTTAATCCTGTGGCTACTTTGGAATAGGCGTTCGCACCAAAATTGTTGATATTCTCCGAATTGGTCATGATAGGTTCCAGTTGATTCTTTGGAAGCTTCATGTAATTAGTAATGCTCCAGGCCGGTCCTCCATTAGAAGGGAATTTATTGTCCCAAAGCTCCTGTGTGAGATATTGCATATATGAATTCAAACCCTCATCCATCCAGGTCCACTGGCGTTCATCACTATTGATGATCATAGGAAAGAATGTATGTCCAACTTCATGGATGATAACAAGGATCGCTGAATTTTTAGAACCTTCAGTATAGGAACCATCTTTTTCAGCACGACCCGGATTAAAAGAGATCATTGGATATTCCATTCCCTGGTTTCCTTCTACACTAATGGCAACAGGATAAGGGTAAGGGATAGAAAATTTTGAATAGGTCTTTATGGTATGTGCCACTGCCTTTGTAGAGATCTTGCTGTAAATAGGGTAGGCTTCTTTTGCATAATAACTCATGGTCATCACTTTTCTGCCTTCTACTTCCGCCGCCATGGCATCCCATACAAATCTCCTGGAAGATGTCCAGGCAAAATCACGCACATTATCTGCTTTGAATATCCAGGTTTTTTTTGCCTTGCTTTTTGTTTTTGAAACATTCAGTGCTTCGTCTAATGTAACGATTTGCAATGGCTCAGTAGCCATTTGCGCTTTCTGCCAGCGGGCAAGTTGTACAGGAGTCAATGTTTGGGGATAGTTCTGGCACTGGCCTGTACCACCTACGATATGATCGGCGGGTACAGTCATTGCAACTTTGAAATTACCAAAACACAGCGTGAATTCTCCGGTGCCTGTGAACTGATGATTCTGCCAACCCTGATCATCACTATAGCGGCAAAGACGGGGATACCATTGAGTCATGGTATAATTATTATTATCATCATCGGCAAAATGCTCATATCCGCCACGTGCGCCACCAAAGCGAATAAAATTACCCCGATCAACGATCTTATAATTCCACTCACAATTAAAAACGAATTTCTGTCCGGGTTTCAATGGCTGTGGTAACTCTATTTTCATCATAGTCTTATTGATGGTATGAGTTAATGGTTTACCCATAGCGTCTGTAAGCTTCACAACATTCACACCATATCCATTATCCGATTTTCTTTCGTCAAAACGATCCAGCACTTTATCTGTTGTTATTGTAGGCAAACTACTCGCGTTTTGATAATTAGAGTTGTTCACAGTGCTGTGCTGATTCTCGTCTAATTGCATCCAGATATAGGTGAGTACATCAGGAGAATTGTTGAAATAGGTGATCATCTCCAAACCTGTGAGCTTATTGTTTGCTTCATCCAGTTCGCATTTGATGTCATAATCCACCCGCTGCTGCCAGTATTTTGTTCCGGGTGCGCCACTGGCTGTTCTCTGTTCATTGGGTGTAGGAAGGATAGTGCCCAACTGCTCAAACTTATTGCCGTGGTTGGAGTTGCTGTTGTTTTGTATCTGTGCCTTTGTCAAAAAAGATAGACTCAGCATCAATACAATAATCAGGGATCTTTTCATGTCTGTATTTTAAATTTTAAAAAGGAACACGGTCAAGTGCCATCTTCAGCGCGATGCTGAATACGGCGGCGGAAATAAATACCACCCAGTCACGTCGGTTTACTTTAAAAAGACTAAATGCAAGCTGCGAAAGAATGAGCAAGAGCAACACCACAGCTATCTGACCCATCTCAAGTCCAACATTAAATCCAAATAATCCAACTGCCATGCTCTGATCTTTTGCAAGAATGAATCGTAAAGTATTGGCGAAACCCATCCCATGTATCAAGCCAAATCCTAGGGCCAGCATGTAATTCAGCTTTATGGAGCCTTTGCTGCGAACCATCAGATTTGAGATAGCAGTAAATACAATCGTGCAGGGAATCAGAAACTCTACCCAATTAGAAGGAAGGCGGATAATGTCCAGCACACTAAGGGCAAGGGTAACTGAATGGCCAATAGTAAAAGCGGTGACCAGGATCAACACTTGCTTCCACTCCTTGAAAGCGTAAATGGCAACAAGCGCAGCAATGAACAACTGGTGATCCAGGGCATCCTTGCTTATGATATGGTGCCAGCCCAGGTCAAAATAAAATTTAAAATCTTGCATCTTAAGGGTTATAACTGCCGTCCGTCATTCAACGGAGCGGGGATGGGAAATTATCCAGACTTTTGCAATACTTATTAAATATTCCTTCAATGGCTGGTAGATTCTTTAAATGGTCGTTCGTTCTTCTCACAGGGGTCTTTTTGATCTCCTGGGTTCATCCATTTCACATGTCGGTAGTGGAAATGAATCATAATGCACAGGACAAAATCCTGGAAATCAGCTGTAAGATCTTTACGGATGATTTTGAAAAGGTACTGGCAAAAAATTATAATACAAAGGTCGATCTGACCAATCCTCCCAATAAGCCGGCCATGGACAGTCTGGTGAAGAGATATGTTCTGGGTCACCTTGGATTAAATGTAAACGGCAAACCGGTTTCCCTGATCTATGTGGGTTTTGAAACCGATAATGAGGCTTCTTATGCCTATATAGAAGTGGATAATGTAAATACCGTAACAAAAGTAGATATCTATAATAACCTGATGTATGATATGTATGATGACCAGGTAAATATTATGCATGTGATAGTGGGAGGCAAGAGAGAAAGCACCAAACTTACTTACCCCGATAAACAGACCGGAGTGTCCTTCTGATCTGATATCAGAACCGAATCAATAATCTTCAATATCTTCTTTCAATTCATCGCTTAAACTTACAAGCAGTTTATCAATGCGGTGCCCGTCCATATCCACCACTTCTACCCGGAATCCTTTCCAATCGATCTTATCTCCTGTAGATGGGATCCTTTCCAGTTCGTGTAGTACAAAACCGGCAAGGGTGTCAAAGTCATGTTCCTCTTCATTCATCCAGTCTGCTTTTTCAAAATGAACAAGGAAATTATAAAAAGGGATCTGTCCGTCTACCAGGTATGTGCCATCATCTCTTTTTATTATTTCATAGTCCGGAACATCGGTTTGAGGAATATCTCCAACAATAGCTTCCAGAATATCATTGAGCGTTAAAAGGCCAAGAATACTTCCGTATTCATCAACCAGAAAAGCCGAATGGATTTTTGATTCTTTGAATTTTTCCATTACCTGGTAAGGACTATTATTTTCAGGAATGAAAAGAGCAGGCACCATGATATCACGGAACAGGGTGTTATCCGGACTCACATAAAGATCTTTGATGGAAACAACCCCTTTAATATCATCTACAGAGCCATCACATATAGGGTATGCAGAATGTGGCTCCTGAAGAATCTTCACTTTTATTTTTTCTTCATTGTCATCCAGGTTGAACCAGATGATATCACTGCGATGTGTCATTAATGATGTAATACTACGGTCGCCAAGATGAAAAACTCTTTCGATAATCTCCTGCTCCGCTTCATCAATGGTACCAGCTTCGGTGCCTTCTACGATCAATGTTTTTATTTCTTCTTCTGTTATAGCATCGTCCTTAGATTTTTTTATGTTGAAGATGCGAAAGAACAATACACTAATCTTATTCAGCAGCCAAACGATGGGGTGAGTGATAGAAGCGAAAGTATTCATAGGAG
>JAYTXP010000187.1:0-6119 GCA_043742885.1 Chitinophagaceae bacterium
CAAAACAATAAACAAACCTATAACTAAACCTGTTACTAAACCAGGTACCAAGCCTCCGCTAACAAAAACTTCTGTACAGGTAAAAAAGAATCCGGTAACAAAAACAGTTATAGTTCCGGCCAAAGATTCTGCTCAGGTTAAAAAACCTCTGGTCACTATCCCTACTCCCGAAGTGATACTTACCCGATCGAATGAACTAATTAAAATACTTACAGTAAAGGATCCGAAAGTATCCGTAAAGATCTATGATAATGGGGAGATCGATGGAGATACAATTTCAGTTTACCTTGATAAAAAACTGGTGCTCTCACAAAAAAGACTCACCGCTTCTCCCCTTTCGATCAACTTTACCATGGATGATGATAATGATGTTCACGAGCTGACTCTTGTGGCGGAAAATCTTGGTACTATACCCCCTAATACTTCCCTGATGATTGTTGAATCAGGTGAGCAACGTTTTGAGGTACGAATAACGTCTACAGAACAAAAGAATGCAGTGGTTCGTTTCAAATTCCAGAAATAGTGCCATTGCTGTAATTTTTTGAACTGCCTAACTTTTTTATCCTACTTTTCAATTTGATGCGTTCCTTCTTTTTATACCTGTTTTTGTGTGCCACTATTTCATTATCAGCCCAGGATATCAATGGTATCTGGAAGGGTAAACTGGTTATGGCTCCGGGCGGATGTTTCCCTGTTTATAATATTGAATTACAAATCCAGGTGGCAGGTTCCCGAATTACAGGTACCGCCTACCATTTTTCTGATTCATTGAACTATGTCAGAGAAAATTTTGAAGGCATTTATAATCGAGACAGTAACCAGATCAGCATTCAGGAAAATGGCATCATCACCTTTCGCATTCGAGAAGATTGTGTACCCTGTGTGAAGAAATATAATTTGAGTTATCATAAAGGAGGCGGTAATGTAGTAACAGAAGAACAGCTCAGAGGGGGTTGGACAGGAAAAGCTACCGATGGAAAAACAGCCTGTGATCCCGGCACACTGGTACTTACACGTTTCGATAAATCTTCCTTTAAGCCAGATTTTAAATTACCCCCCACATTAACAAACAGATCAGCCGAGCTGGTGAAGGAGATCCTGGTAGATACCGGAACGATCACGATGGATTTTTATGATAACGGCCAGATCGATAATGATACGATTTCCGTTTATGTGAATGGTTTGACAGTTGTTAGTAACAGAAGATTGAGCACAAAACCTGTATCCATGACCATTCGGATCGATCTGAAAAGACCAGAGCAGGAAGTGATCATGGTGGGCGAAAATATGGGAGATATCCCTCCCAATACCGCATTAATGATCGTGAATGCGGGTGATAAGCGATACCAGTTATACCTTACTTCTGACGAAAAAAAGAACGCCATGGTACGGTTTAAATATTCCCCGCCCAAATAATTTCATTTTAGAAATAGATAATTGTGCCTAACTTGATAGGATACCCGTCACAATTTGATGGGTTTTTTATTAAACAAAAATAAAAAAAAATGAAAAAGATTCTTCTTTTCGCAGGGATATCCTTATTGACCCTGCTTTCCTGTAACAATGATAAGAAGGCCGATAATGGTGGATTTTCCGCCAGGGCCAAAAAAAATCTCGACGCGATCCATATCGTTAATAACGCCTTCTCTTCCGGCGATGCAAGTGGCATTGATTCGGCGGTGGATGCTTCCTTTGTGGATCATGCACCGGAGGGGGATAAGAACAGGGATTCTCTGAAATCCGATATCCCTAAAATGAAAGCAGCAGATCCCAGCATGAAAATGGAGATTATCCAGGAGTTTGCCAATGATGACTATGTAGCCGGATGGTACCGCTGGACTGGCACTGGCAATGGCATGATGGGAATGCCTATAGGTCCATATGATATGCAGGCACTGGAAATGGTGAAGTTTAATGCAGATGGAAAAGCAATCGAACACTGGACCTTTGGAGAGATGAGAGAAATGATGAAGATGATGAAAGGTATGGATGGTATGGGTGGTGGAAATAAAGGAATGGACACTACAATGAAGAAATAATAAATACTGATTTTTAATTTAAAGGCCCGGTATCCGGGCCTTTTTTTATTTAGAATTTAAAATTCCAGGTAACTGCTGGTATGATAGGGAAAAGAGAAACCTGTTTTGCAGTAAGCTGTGCGAACAAACTTCCTTCCTGATCAAAATAAATAAAATAAGGATTGAGTCGGCTATAGACATTATATATGGTGAATACCCATGAGCTTTTTAATTTTTTTTCTTTTTTGGGTGTTGGCGTATAAGTGGCAGACAGATCCAGGCGATGATAAGGAGGCATTCTGTAATGGTTGATGCGGCTGTATTCCTGAGTCAGCACTCCGCCAATAAAATAAACCCTCTCCGGCAATGTAACTGCATTGCCGGTTCCATACACGAATATCGATCCGAATTTCCAGCGCTTGCCTGCTTCGTAATTCATAACAACAGAAAGATCATGACGACGGTCATATCGTGTGGGAAATTTCTCTCCTCCATTCAGGTCCCGGAATTTTCTCCAGGTCCATGATAAGGTATAACCTATCCAGCCAGTGAATTTCCCTTTGGTCTTATTAACAAGGAACTCTCCTCCATAACTCCATCCTTTACCAAAAACAAATTCATCTTCCGGATCTTTTAAAGAAGGTGTATACCCTTCCTTATAATCAACCTGGTTCTGCATATCCTTATAATAGATCTCAACAGATGTCTCCCATTTATTGTTATCAAAATTTCTGAAATATCCTGCCGCATACTGCCAGCTTATCTGTGGCTTTACTACATAGGTACTGGGAACCCAAAGATCGGTTGGCAATGTATTTCCGGAATTACTTACCAGATGTATATACTGATAGTTCCTTGATAAGGCCATTTTTAAAGAGCTTTCATCATTCAAAGCATAACGTAGAGTGATCCTTGGTTCCAATCCACCATAAGTTTTTACAGGCTCCAAACTGCCATAACTTATACTATCCACTTTATTGCCATTGGCATCCCGGGTATATTTTTCATAAGGGCCTACCTGGGTAAAATTGCTTAACCTAAGTCCATAGTTTACTTTCCATTTCTCACCCAGCTCCCAATCATCCTGGATATATATAGCTGTCTCCATGGCATATTTAACAGACTCATTATTTGGCTTGAACACAATAGAATCCTGCTGACCACTCACAACATTGGGAATAAATTTATGAGCCGTAAC
This sequence comes from Chitinophagaceae bacterium, assembly GCA_043742885.1. Classification (GTDB taxonomy): domain Bacteria; phylum Bacteroidota; class Bacteroidia; order Chitinophagales; family Chitinophagaceae; genus JJ008. Next base: position 3,217 of record JAYTXP010000187.1, read on the forward strand.
AAGTCCCCCGAATTTCAGTTTATGATTTGGAAAAGGATAATAATCCAGATCCGTCTTTAATGTAATATCCCGTATGCCTGATGCCAATCCTATTTTAAAGTTTTCCTGTCTGGCAGAAAATTTAAAATTATAATCATTGTAAACAGCAGTTGTATTAGCGAATAGTCTTCGGTTGAATACATGGTTCCATCTTAGGGTCGCCGTAGAATTTCCCCAGGGAATATTAGTTTGAAAAGATCTTTTCCCATTCACAAAATCAAAAACGTCACGGCCAAAATATCCACTGATATAAAGCCTGTCCTTTTCAGAGAATCGATAATTCACTTTAGCATTCACATCATAGAAATAATAGCCAGAACCGTTAAAGCTGCTTGTTTTGCTGATAAATGGTTTCACTAATGCATCAATATAAGTACGGCGGGCAGATAAAATAAATGAGGCTTTATCTTTTTTTAAAGGGCCCTGTATAGAAAATCTTGATGCCACCAGGCCTATGCCTCCATCTACCTGGTATTTATTAATATTTCCATCTTTCATGGAGATGTCCACTACAGAAGATAGCCTGCCAGCATATTGTGCAGGCATCCCTCCTTTGATCAGAGTAACATTTTTTATAGCGTCAGAATTAAAAACGGAAAAGAATCCAAACAGATGGCCCGGATTATAAACTACTGCATCATCAAGTATGATAAGATTTTGATCAGGTCCTCCCCCTCTTACATAAAATCCGGCATTTCCTTCACCTGCATTACGAACCCCTGGTAATAGCTGCAATGCTTTTAGCAGATCGATCTCTCCCATGAAGGCGGGAATATTTTTGATCTGATCCATCGACAGATCAATCTTTCCCATCTGCGCGTTCTTAACATTGGCATCTCTCCGGCGACTGTAAACCACCACTTCTCCAATAGTTGCGGAACGTGATACCAGGTCGAATGTTGCTGAACGATTGCTATCCAGTTCAATAGCCAAAAGTTTGGGCAGATAAGAAACATGTGAAATACTTATAAGGTATCTTCCCTTTTCCAGTGTCAAAGAATAAAAGCCATATTGGTTGGAAGCGACGCCGCGTGATTGGCCATTCACCGAAATAGTGGCTCCAATAATAGATTCACCGGAAAGACTATCCCTTACATAACCATTTAATGTAAATCGGTTGCTTCCCGCATTTTGCGCTCCTGCGCTTAAAAACATCAGAAAAAACAGGGCTGCAGCGAGTAATTGACGCATATATCCTAACTAAAACGTAAAAAGCCGTTGATTGTTCGTAATTCAAAGGCAAAGATAACCCAGGCTTCGCTGCTTTATCGTAATTTTGCCGGCTTAAATCATTTCTTTAAATACAGATCATTTCATGTTAGCAGGTCTCCAGAACGTAACGTTTGAATTCGGCGCCCGAACCATTATAGAGGAGGCCACCTGGCATATTCAGCCGGGAGAAAGGATCGGCCTGATCGGCTATAATGGAACCGGTAAGTCAACCCTGCTTAAGCTTTTGGTGGGTGAATACATGCCATCTGCAGGAACAATAGAAAGAAGCCGCACTGTATCTATCGGGTACCTGCACCAGGACCTGCTGAGCTTTGATTCGGAAGATTCCATTCTGCAGGTAGCATTGGGGGCCTTTGAAAAAATACTTCAACTGGAAAAAGAGATCGAAGCACTGGGACATGAACTGGAAAAGACCGGGGATGAAAAAACCCTTCACGAATACAGTGATAAACTTCATGAACTGGAGACGCTGGGAGGATATAATATTCATCATCGTACTGAAGAAGTATTACAGGGCCTTGGATTTTCCAATTCTGATCTTCAACGGCCCTACCGCGAATTCAGCGGAGGATGGAGAATGAGGGTACTGCTGGCTAAGATGATCCTTCAGCAACCCGACCTTTTATTACTCGATGAGCCTACCAACCACCTTGACCTTCCTTCTATCGAATGGCTGGAAAAATATCTTACCCATTACCAGGGTTCAGTGGTGATCGTGAGTCACGATAAATATTTTCTGAACCGGATGGTTACCAAGATCGTGGAAGTGTATCAGCAGCAGTTGCATATTTATTCTGGAAATTTTGATTACTTCGAAAAAGAAAAGGCCATTCGCATTGAACAACAACAAAAGGCTTTTGAAAATCAGCAAGATTTTATTCGCCAGCAGGAAAGACTGATCGACCGTTTCCGCGCCAAAGCGAGTAAGGCGGCAATGGCACAGAGCCTGATGAAAAAGCTTGACAGGCTGGAACGTATTGAAGATTCCGAACTGGAAAGACCAAATATCCGAATCAATTTCCGGGTAGATAAAACGCCAGGCAAGGTGCTTGCTGAACTTCATGGAGCTACCAAAAGATTTGGTGATAATACCATCGTTGAAAACGCAAATATTGAAATAGAAAGAGGTGATAAGATCGCACTGATCGGAGCCAATGGAAAAGGAAAATCTACCCTGCTCCGTATGATCGCAGGTGTAGAAACGTTAGAGGGTGAAAGGAAATGGGGACATAACGTAGATGAAAGTTTTTATGCGCAGCACCAGCTGGAAGCCTTGGATCTTAATAATAGCATACTCGATGAAATGAAGGAATGTGGCAGCCAGATGACGGACCTGGAATTAAGGGCCCTGCTTGGTTGTTTTCTTTTCAGTGGAGATGATGCAGATAAAAAGATCAAGATACTTAGTGGTGGGGAAAAGGCCAGAGTGGCGCTTGCAAAAGTGATCGTAAGCAAAGCGAATTTCCTGATGCTGGATGAGCCTACCAACCACCTGGATATGCATAGCTGCGATCTCATGATCGAGGCACTTAATAAATATCAGGGAAGTTTTATCCTGGTTAGTCACGACCGTTACTTTGTTTCCAAAACAGCTAATAAGATCTGGGAGATCGTAGACCATCAGATCAAAG
>JAYTXP010000188.1:0-6085 GCA_043742885.1 Chitinophagaceae bacterium
ACTGAATAATGAGGAACTAATCCGATGGCCATTGGTTGAATTGAAATGTTGGAAATTAACTAAATATATAATGAATTGTGAAAGATTAAAAATGTGGTATTGACGTGGGCTATCGTACATCGTAAATTAAAGAGTTTCAAGCGCATATATTCGTGACATTAATGAAATTGTTGAAGCCATGTTATTGTTTTCATTTGAAGGCCAAAATGATTTAAGCCAGGATTAATAAGTAGCAGAAGACTGTTTAATGAATTATTAAGGGTTTACAATAACGTTACTCGTGTTGCTATATGTATTTATGGAAGGCTGGTACATGCATTGGAGTGAGGCCGGACCATTTGTAAAATTACCGGATGCGGAAATTACGGTTTCGTAGCTGATCCTGTGTATACCAGAAGGGACCTTGTCAACAAAAAACAAATAACCAGCATCTTTTACCGACTGGTAATATTCCAGGCCGTCATCGTATTTGTATCCGCTTTCTATTTCTTGAGGTTCCATCGTTGCGGCCCTTCTTTCATTTATGAAAACGTAATTCAACTGTCTGGCGGTTTTGATAGTTAAAACAGTTTTTATTTTGTCTGCGATTTGAAGGGCGGTACTATCATTGATCGGTTTCCATTTTCCGGATGGGTTGTCATACCTGTATAAAGATTTATGAACCTGAACAACAGCATTCATGGAATCGGCCGGTGGAATGGCGCTGAAGTAATAATATTTAATGTTACCTGAAACTGGTGTCAGATTACCTCTACAAACAGAAATTTGAGATGGAAATTTCTTTCCATATATGGTGAGAAAATCCGCTGTTCTCCCAGAGAAAAGATCGTCCGTTACTGTCAGAATGCTATCTCCCACTTTTGCAGTTAGCTGATGCGGTAGTCCTGGCAGTTCGGGTGTTTGAAGAAGACCAATGATGGCCGCTGTTGATTTGGTAGTAGTCCAGGTATGTTCGTTTCTGGTTTTAAGAAGCCATTTTACAATTCCTGCTATAATATCCCCCGAGGTGCCAGAAGTTTCAAATGCCTCTGCAATTCTGGCAACAGCTTCTTCATCCTGCGGGTCAAGATCGTCAGAGTTGGAAAATGCTTTCCATCGAACGCCATTTGAGGAATCTGATATTGCAAGCTGACGAATGGATTCCAGTTGATGAAGCGACTGGCGATGGAAAGTGTCTCCCATTTCTCCAAATCGCAGGCCGATGGTGACTAACGTTGCCTGTCGGTCTATTGGGTAGGTATTAATATTCTTCCAGTAAGTTTTTATAATCGAATCTAACGTTGATTTGGCAGCCAGTGAAACAGGGTAATCTTTCAACCAATAACTACGAGCATATAAAAACTCAATCGGATCAATTTCCTTGAGTTGTGTAGACAATTCTTTATCTACATAATCGACAAGACGGGATAGAAACTCTGGATACCCATCGTTCAATTTTATAATATTTTCGTCAAGCAAGTCGTCTTGGTGCATTTTTCCAAGTCCTGCTAAAACATAGGCTGTGATAAAATTATCAGTTCTGCCGTCTTTAAACCAACTCATGCCGCCACCCGCATTCTGTATGGCCATCAGTTCGGTCAACTGTTTTTCCAAAGCTTGTTTGGACTTTGCGGTATCAAACAATTGTTTCAGCTTCTGCTGCTGAATCATACTGGCATGGTTGAGCTGAAGCCAGGGCATCGTTTGTTCATCAGGTTCTGGATCATTATTTTCTTTTTCCCCATTATTTTTAGCACCAGGGATTGTTGATATTCCATGGCGAAGGAACGAGTCCATACGTGCGATCCGGACAGCCATTGAAAATGCGAGCATTTTATTAAGCGTTTGTTCTGAACAGCCGTATGGGTCAAAAGCGAGATAGGAAAGGGCATTCATCAGTGTCACCTGTGGTTTGGGATTAATATACAGCGACAACCCGTAAGGTTCAGCATCCACAGGAAAAGCAGAAGTCGTTACCAGAGACGGATGATCAACTTCAGATTTTACTGGGGTAATTTGAGTAAGGAGAAATTTTCGCGATAGGATCGGAATAATATGTTCCTCCCCATCACTGAATTTATTGGTCGCTGCACTTATCCTAATGCGTAAGGGATGTAAAAAACCAATTGGAACGGTAAGCACAAAACTTCCTGCGGTATTTGATTCAGCTTTTAGGCTGAAAGTCTGGCTGGATTCTTTAAGCAAGCTGGGACTTAAATTTTCTCCTGTCACAAGATCCTCAATCGTACATCGTAACTGACCGGCCAGGTTGGTCGTATCCAGATTTGTGATACGGGTGTTTAGGACAATCTTGTCCCCCTGGAAGAGAAAACGGGGCATAGAAGTTTGTACCATAAGAGGCAACTGACTAAACAAAGATTTCTCCAGGTAAGCAAATCCGGCTTTCCTGGTATGAGCAAAGAGTTTCCATTTCCATTCGGTGACGGATTCCGGCAGCGTAAATGATATGGAATACATTCCGTCTTTTCCAGCGTAGATCGCGGGATAGAAAAATGCAGATTCCGAAAAGTTTTTTCGTATAACTAATGGAGGCATCGGCATTTCAGGAGGCGTAGGCAGCATGATCGGTCCATGTGTGCTTAATATCAGTACCCCAGCTGCTGCACGGCTTCCATACAGTGCCGTCGCATCGGAGCCTTTTAAAATAACTCCCTGGACAATGGTTTCCTGTTTAATCTTGTTAATGTCTCCGGTGAAAAGCACTCCATCGAGGATAATCATTGGCTGTTCGTATCCGCTTAAAGAATTAATTCCTGTTATTCGAACATTAGTTACAGCGCCTGTTAAGTCGCGTTTAGCAACTCCATATCCGACAACCACTACATCATTCAAATCGTAATTTTGAATACTTAACCCGCTAACCTGTCCTTGCAACATTCTACTTTCATAAAAACCCATTCTTCCGGACTGATTGAATTCATTGTTAAAATAAGTCGGCAGAATATCTGACGATGAAATCCACCATATTGGTTTATCGTTTTTCTGGAAACGAACGACGCCAAATTCCGGTTCGTATAAACTTTTATTTCTAATTGCAGCTATACTCCTATCCCAATTACTTCCAGAATTGTAATAAATATTGTTTCTGGGAATTTCCCATTTGTGCGGCTCAAGTTCATCCAGTGAGGCATCATACATAGTAGTCATGAGTTCCACGGCTTCCTGGGAATTTTTTGTTTTGATGGAAACAACAAACGTTTCCTTCTCACCCGGTGCAATTTGTGTTCTATATTTTTCAATAATAATATCCGGATCCAGAAATTTTTTATTAAGAATCTGTACACGATGTTCATTCCGGTAAATCCGGTTATCAATAATATATATATGTGTTAAAATTAGATCACCTATGATACCAGCCGGGATTTTATAATCCATTTCGTTTAATCCTTTTCTATCAGTTCGGATTGTGTAGTCATATTTAGATGAGACTCCACTTTTTGCCTGAATACGGTACGCTACATGATAGATGGAAAAATATTTTTTGTCCTGATAGCCTAATATCAATTTCACAGTATCACCGGTAAACGCAGAATTAACTGCCATCCACTCAAATTCCTCTCCCGGAAAACTGTTTTCCTCTAAGTCATAAACACTAAAATCCTTGCTTGTTTCTCCTAAGACTTTTCCTTGTCCATCACATTTTGCTTCAATCCTATAGAATCCCGCTGTCAATAAACCTGCAGGAAGGGTAAATTTCTTATCAGCATCGGCTGATATACTTGTTTTATAAATGAGTTTTTTTTCTGGCTCTTGTTTAAAAAATCCATCGTATTTAATATCAGGAAACATTTTTTCCCAATTTTCCTGATTCTCAATCCATACATCCGGAGGTGGCCAGCGTTTTTTATTGTCTCCCTGCCTATCCCTTGACACTTTATAAATATATAAATCCAAAACCTTTTTTACCGGACCTGAAAATTCATTTGTCATAGAAAAAAATACCGGCGTAATTCCATTCCTCTCCACCACGTTAGGAATTGGCAAGCTAATATTTACCGGCCTGTTTGAAAGATTAATACTTAAATCTTGTTCATGACTTTCACCAGTTTCGTCCAGTGCCTCTACATTGACTGTGTATTGCACATTGGTTTTTACGTCTTTTGGTATATTGCCCAAATGAATGGAACTGTCCCAAATAACTATTTTAGATTCTCCAAGTTCATTGCTGTATGATTCTCCTCTAAGGATTTCATTTTCACCTATTCCTGATAAGTATCGGGAAACATGGTATTGAAGACGCACATGGGTAAGCGGCGCACCGGCAAACGACCTGACCTTTGCCTGAACATTGAAGCTGTCGCCAATCTGTAATTCAGTTTTGGGTTTTGTAAGTATCAATTTAAAACTGGGGCGCTTGTATTCTTCAACATGGAAAGTTCCGGAATTTTGATTTTCCATTTCATAATTTTCTGAGTTAAAATTCCATTCCCCGGTTGCTGCATCTTTTGATATTTTATAAGTCCCACTGAATGATCCGAATTTATTTGGCGTCACATGGAAAGTATTAACTGCCCTGTTAAACGGGTCTCTGATCGTAACGTCTGTTTTTAATTTCTTAAATTTCAGAGCAGTTTTGTAAAAGAGGTTTTCAAAAAAGGGAAACTGAAGCTTTTGAAAATCAAGAACCATCAACTCCCCTGTTTTTGGATTTGGCACAGTAAAGATTACTTTAAAAAACACCGTCTGACCAGGTCGATAAATTGATCGATCGGTAAATATGTTAAGACGGATATTATCCTCATAGTATTCAGCCAGGCCGTCATCTGAATCTTTATCATACAAACCACTTGGGATATTATTTTCGGGTTTGTTTATCGTAGTCTTTATACTGTCACCGCCAAAATAAACGTTAATTTTATCAATATTCAGATCCTGAATTGCTACATAGCCCTGATCATTTACTTTTTTAGTAACGGTTTTCGAATGGGAGGACATATTGTTTTTGGATCCTTTGTCCTGTTTCGGGATAACAATTACAGTTGCCCCCTTTACAGGAAATCCCGTAATTCTATTCAGAACGAACACCCGCTGATCATTATTTATTACAGCCAAATTTGTAACAGAGAGATCTATAAAATTGATTCTTTCGGTGTCGTTTGAAATAGTAGTATCGGAATAAAGTATAATATATCTCCCGGCTGAAAGAGGATCCCATTTAACGAAAGAATTATGCCATTGGTGGTCATCAGGCAAAATCAAGGATAGAGCCTTTTCAACGATTGCTGGCATTTTAATAAACCTGTTAATGTTTATCGATTTATTCTGCGAAATATGATCCCAGGGATTTAAACGGACAACGCGGGTATATAAATGGTTGATGTTTCTGTATAGCAACATCGCGGGGAAAGCGGAGTCCGGTATTTGAATATCCTGAGTCATGATAATTAAACCAGGCTTAAGTATAGTTGCCCTCATATTCATCAAATCGATCTTCATGTAGGAAAAGCTATCCAGCTTGGTTTCAAAGCGGCTAAGGAGTCGTAAGGTTTTATCATAATAAAGCCGATAACTGCTATCGAACGCGGTAACTGTAGTCTTATACCTCGTAATATGACTGCTCAGGGTTGGATTGTATTTAGCGGCTTCCGCAAACCAGATTTTGCACAATTCATAAACGGCATGCCCGGACACAGAATTATACGGGGATATAAGCAGGTCGTTGAGATATTTTTCATACGCCTTTTGGTTAATGGAATCTTCAACGAGATTTTGATAAAGGTATTTCCTAGCCAGCGTTTCAATAAAGTAAGCAGCTGCCGCTTTATCTGGTAAGTTGTAAAGAATCCATTCATGAAAATATCGGAAAAGTATTAGCTCATTCTTATTGAAAGTTTTGATCTGATCTCCGTTTTTTATAAACTCATCCTGAGATTCCGATAGCCATTCAGCGGTGTTCTTTTCGGCATGGTTTCCCAAATGGTTGTGGAATAGGAAAATTCTTTCACTGTAGAGTAGGTCAGTAAAATCAGGTCTGAAGAGAAAAATTAGCGGGTCGGAAGATAGCCACAGCAAATCATCTAGGCTGGTTTTATTCAGTTGTTTACTAATGCTGATTGAAATATCAACATGCTCTGTTACCAGGCTA
>JAYTXP010000189.1:0-4342 GCA_043742885.1 Chitinophagaceae bacterium
TTCCAATGATCACTCCATTATCGACAAATACATTCTGACCGATCACACAATTCTCTCCAATTACCGCAGTAGGCATTATATGTACGAAATGCCAGATCCTTGTTCCATTGCCTATCCGGGCTCCCGGATCGATGATCGCCGATGGGTGAATTTGTGGCGTTTTGTTTTCCATAGCGGAAAAATAATTCATTTTACTACATTTAGTTTTAAATAGCTGCCATTGAAACCGCGATTCTATTCCCTCGATATATTCCGGGGAGCCACCGTTTGCCTGATGATACTTGTCAATAACCCCGGCAGCTGGTCGCATATTTATCCGCCATTTGACCATGCTCCATGGCATGGACTTACTCCTACCGACCTGGTATTTCCATTTTTTCTTTTTGCTGTAGGTAATGCGCTTTCATTTGTAATGCCGGGCCTTGAAAAAGGAGGACCTGCCGTTTTCTGGAAAAAAGTAGGCATCAGAACCCTGCTGATATTTGCTATTGGACTTTTTTTAACCTGGTGGCCTTTTGTAAAATTCAGTGATGGCGTATTGGTTAGTAAACCTTGGGAATATATAGATGATAAAGGCATGCCACAGGGAGTGAGAATACTTGGAGTACTGGCCCGAATCGCGCTTTGTTATTTCTTCGCCTCGGTCATAATATATTATCTGAAACCCCGGGCAGCTTTTTTAGCGGGTCTGATAATACTTCTTGCCTATTGGGCACTTTGTTTTACACTTGGAGATCTTGCTGACCCATATAGTATGACTGGTTGGTTTGGTAATAATGTAGACAAATCCATTCTTGGTATTGCTCATATGTATAAGGGAGAAGGCATTCCTTTTGATCCGGAGGGGATCATGAGCACTTTACCTGCTATTGTTCAGGTGATCTTTGGTTTTTTGGTGGGAGATTATATTCGAAAAAAAGCCCAACTTCCATTAATAGCAGATCCAAATAATAATAACGAACTGGCGCAGGGAAAGAATTTTGAAATGCTCAGTGGCCTATTTGTTATAGGCATCGCCATGCTGGTAACTGGTTATTGCTGGGATAAGGTATTCCCTATAAATAAAAAAATATGGACCAGCTCCTATGTAGTTTATACAACCGGTTTGGCCATACTTACTATCGCCACGATGATCTATGTGGTAGAATTAAGAGGTGTAAAATTATGGGCGGGTAAATTCTTTGATGTATTTGGTAAGAACGCCTTGTTTGTTTTTGCCTTAAGCGCTTTTCTTCCAAAAGGCCTGGCGCTCGTACGTTTTTCCAATGGCATGAATGCAGAAGGAAAAACTATTTATACTGATCCCTGGAAATTTTTATACTCCAATGTATATTCAAAAATTCCAGGTGATCCCCGGATCGGGTCTTTGTTATTTGCATTGACAGTGATATTATTTATGTGGGCGATTTGTTGGTTCATGGATAGGAAAAGGATTTATGTGAAGGTATAGGGAAGTTGAGCTGTTGAGGGGTTAGGTCTATGAGTCAAGATGAATTATTACTAATTTATATTACTACAGGTCATGAGTTATTCGAATTGCACGAAATACAGGAAGAACAGCCAATGCTCCCCCTGGCCCCTAAAGGGGAGTTTAAATTCTGCTACAATAATTGTTAGTTTCCAAAATTGGTGATTGATATAATTTCATGATTTTACTCTTAATATGTCGGCTACACCAATCATCCTCCCCTTTAGGGGCTGGGGGTGCTATTGGTAGTTTGTATTTTTCGGCTGTTCATTAGCCTAATTCCTGTTCCTGTATTTTATATTTAAAACAATTCTCCCTGCTTCGTCACCACAGGTAAATTTTGAAAATTGAATCGCTCCGCTACATGAAACCTTGTCTCGCCTTCAGCTTTGCGCAAAAGAAGCATATTATCGGCGATGAATTTTCCAGAGAAATGGCGGTGACTATATTCCAGCCATGATTTTTCGTATTGCCAGGGTACTAATTTTTTACCCATACTGATATGAGGCTCCAACATAAACTGAGGCTTATTCAATTCATCCAGCTTCATCAGTCGCTGGGTCTCTGTACGGATCTTTCTTACTAATTGCTGAACCGGCAGACGGGAACTAACATTGATATAAACAGTATGCGATGGAAAACTTCCAAAATCTTTCAGCTCCACTTTGAACGGAGGAAAACTCATGGCGATATTTCGCAGCCGGTTAATAATTCGCTCCTCCATCATCGCATACTGACGAAAAGAGGCGAGTACGATCTGCGGACGGGTCCACCTCGCCTGATCATTTTTATACTTATTGGCAAACTCTTCTTTTAATTTCATGATCCTCGCCCATAATTCTTCATGAGGGGTGAGTACTAATAAATGATCATATACCTGGTAGCCAGGCAGGGAATCATTGATCCTTGTTTCCATAACCATCGATTTTAAAATACTTACTTAAAAACTTAGCACTAATTTACTAAATTATTTAGCTTTACCAAAATTAATTTCTATGGATCAGAAGGATTTCAGCAAACTCATCAAGACCCGTCCAATGGCCTTTGGCGCCATGGAAGACAGGTATACAGAAAAAGATATGGATCTGAATGAGCTGCTGATCCGTAACAAATCGGCCACCTATTTATTCCGTATGAAAGGAGAGGCCATGCGCGAAGCCGGTATTTTCGATGGAGATATACTGATAGTTGACCGATCGCTGAAACTGGCCGAAGGAAAAGTGATCGTAGCCATACTAAATGGAGAATTGCTGGTGCGCCGTTTTCATAAAAATTTTTCTTCCGCTTTTCTTATTCCCGAGAATACCCGCTTCAAACCTATTAACCTGGCGGAGTTTAGTGATTTTGTGGTATGGGGAGTGGTGGTTCATGTGATACATAGTTTGTGAGGGAAGTTGAGAGAGTTGAGGGCGACTTTTTGTTTATTTTCGATTTTGAGGAAAGGTTGAGAAAGTTTAGGAAGTTGAGCGTCTCAACCATCTCAACTCTCTCAACAATCTCAACTTCTCAACAACTAAACCAATGAAAAAAACAACTCTAGCACTCTTTTCGCTTCTCATGATAGTATTCGCATGTTCCCCTTCCAAATACGCCGAAACCAACAAGTCATATAAAAAACAAGTAAAGTCTTTCTCTAAATTGCTACGCGAATATCCATTGAAGGATTCAGCCGGGTTGAATTATGCTCCCTCATTTGTTGGCACCATCAATATGAGTCTTCGCCGCCCGAATTATGTGATCATTCATCATACTGCCCAGCACTCCACGGATGAAACACTGAAAACATTTACCATTAAAAATCGTGAGGTCAGCGCGCATTATGTGATCGGCAGAGATGGCGTGGTTTACCATATGCTGAATGATCTTTTACGCGCGCATCATGCCGGTGTAAGTCGTTGGGGAAATAGTACTGACCTGAATTCTTCTTCTATTGGTATTGAACTGGACAATGATGGATTTGAACCTTTTACTGAGGCACAGATAAATAGTCTGACCACCCTGCTTGACCGATTGAAAAAAGCTTACAGTATTCCTGCTGCTAATTTTATCGGACATGGTGATATTGCCCCCACCCGCAAGAATGATCCTAACTGGCGTTTTCCCTGGAAACAATTAAGTGAAAAAGGATTTGGTCTCTGGTGGAATGATACCACTACGGTTCATGTTCCCGCCGGCTTCGATCATCTGAATGCGATTCGCATTATAGGTTATGATATAAAAGATACTACTGCCGCCATCATTGCTTTCAAAAGACATTTTTTGCAGGATACTACTAAGAAGATGACAGCGGGGGCGGAGAAGGTGTTGTTTAGTTTGTTTACTAAATATAAATAGGTAATAGGAGCCTCGAGCTTAGAAATCACATGTTCCTCCTATACTGCCCCCCTACCTCATATAAAGCATGAGTGATCTGGCCCAATGAACAATACTTCACCGTTTCCATTAGTTCCGCGAAAAGATTTCCATTGTTGATGGCCACCAATTTTAATTTATTCAAAGCCTCTTCTGCTTTTGCTTCATTTCTTTTCCAGAAGGTTCGCAGATAATCGATCTGTTGTTGCTTTTCTTCTTCAGTGCTGCGGATCACTTCGCTGGGAATAATGGTAGGACTTCCTTTTTTATTCAGGAAAGTATTTACTCCGATAATAGGTAATTCGCCGGTATGTTTCTGATGTTCATAAAAAAGACTTTCCTCCTGAATCTTATTTCGCTGATACATTCTTTCCATTGCTCCGAGTACTCCCCCTCTGTCTGTAAGCCGGTCGAATTCAGCAAGCACGGCTTCTTCCACCAGATCTGTCATTTCTTCTAAAGCAAATGATCCCTGCGTGAAATTTTCTGTTTTTGCAGAACCTAATTCGCGATTGATGATCA
>JAYTXP010000190.1:0-17850 GCA_043742885.1 Chitinophagaceae bacterium
AGTTCATCCACTGCGCACCATTGAAATGTTCCTGGATCTTCGCATTAGCGAATGTGAAATTCTTTACAGCTGCTTCGAATGCAACGTCACCATTTTTCGTGTCGATAGAAGCGATCACGGTCTTGTTCTCTGCTTTAGGCAAGGCGTCTTTTTCTGTGGTAGCATCAAATACTACAGTTGCAGAAGTGGTGGTCTTTTTTTGAGCAAATACAACTCCTGTAGCCAGGACGAATGCAAATAGAGTGAGCGTTTTTTTCATTGTTGACGTTTTATTTTTTATTGAAGGTTACAAATTTGAAGCTGATGGAGGTAATGCCCAGGATCTCACTGCGGATACTTCCGCTGCATGATCCTTTTGCATTAATCTCATCACCTGATTTTAGATTCTTTGTTGATTCAAAGAATTTCTTTTCAAAAGGCAGTACAATATAAGAGCCCGTATTGTCTGCGAATTTTACATTGACTGTAGAGTCTTTCAACACTTCTACATCGGACGCGTTTCCAGTGATGGCAATGATCTTTTCGCAATATTTTTTATTGGCCAGGCTATCATTGTTTAAAAACTCTGTTAACATGGAAGGTGCAGAGACTGTGAAGTCGGTTTTTACGTTTTCCGTTTCTTCCCTTGTCTCATTCATTACCATTTTATTGATCATTACAAATCCGGCATAGACACACAAAGGTCCAATAAGGATCCATCCTAGTTTTTTTAACCAATTGTTAGGTGGAAAAACGGAAAGAATAAATACGATTGAGGTGATGGCACTGATATAAAGAAAAGGCCTGAAGCTATAAGTAACGCCCAGGTCGGAAAGTGTTTTAGTGAAGAGGTAAAAAGTAGTAACCAGAGAAAGTCCGAGAGTTCCGGCAATAAGGCTGGGCCAGCCGGCTTTTTTACCTGAAAGATTTAGTGCAATAGCGGTCAGCACAAGAACTGGGATCAACCAGAAGATCAGGAAACTGAATTCAAACTGGGGAGTGGGGTTGCTGAGGCCGAATTCTGAATCGGATATGCCAAAAAACTTACCTGAGGGAAGAAAAAAGCCGCTAATGGAAGTCTGTTTCCAATTCACCCAAGGTAAAAAGAACCCCACCAGCAGGGCCAGGCCTGCGAGGGCGTGTATGAGTTTTGGGCTATTGTTGGTTTGCTTCATGTTCCTATTAAACGGATAAGATATACATATGGTTGCAACGGCTGGACAAATATACAATGTTTAAACATTGAAATAGTTATAAACTTTTAAATATTTCCTAATATCCAGAAAAATCCCCCGCTTTTGTAGGCGGGGGAAGTATCTACTAACCCAGAAAAAATCTTCGAGCTGTGAGCTATGAACCTTGCATTTCCTTAATCTTCTCTCTCACCTTGACTTCCAGCTCATTACAGAGTTCTGGATTGTCGGCAAGCAATTGTTTTACAGAGTCCCGACCCTGTCCCAGTTTGTCGCCATTATAGCTATACCAGGAACCACTTTTTTGAATGATGTTCAGTTCGGTGCCCATATCAATGATCTCCCCCGTCTTGGAAATTCCTTCTCCGAAGATGATATCGAACTCGGCCGAACGGAATGGCGGTGCCACTTTATTCTTAACCACTTTCACTTTTACGTGATTTCCTATGGCTTCATCGCCATCTTTAATCTGAGTCTGACGACGGATATCGAGACGAACAGAGGCATAGAATTTAAGTGCATTACCACCAGTGGTTGTTTCGGGATTTCCGAACATGACACCGATCTTTTCGCGAAGCTGGTTAATGAAAATGCAGATAGTATTTGTTTTAGAGATAGTGGCTGTGAGTTTACGAAGAGCCTGGCTCATCAAACGGGCATGGAGACCCATTTTGCTATCACCCATTTCGCCTTCCAGTTCACTTTTAGGAACCAGCGCAGCTACAGAGTCGATCACTACCACATCCAGGGCGCCGGAAAGAATCAGGCGGTCAACAATTTCCAATGCTTGTTCACCATAATCCGGCTGAGAGATCAGCAGGTTGTCTACATCCACACCTAATTTTTTAGCATAGGCCGCATCGAAAGCGTGTTCCGCATCGATGAATGCACATATGCCTCCTTTTTTCTGCGCCTCCGCGATCACATGGATGGCCACCGTGGTCTTACCGGAAGATTCCGGACCATAGATCTCGATCACACGCCCGCGTGGAAGTCCGCCAATACCAAGAGCAACATCCAATCCCAGGGAACCTGTAGAGATCACCTCTTGTTGGGTATCGGCCTTATCGCCGAGCATCATTACACTGCCTTTGCCATAATCTTTGTCCAGCTTATCCATGGTAAGCTTGAGTGCCTTCAGTTTTTCACTGTTGTTATTAGACATGTCTGAGGTTTTATCGTTTTTAGCCATGATTCAAAGTTAATGGGTTGAATATCCTGTAGCCGTTTTACAACCGGCTAAGTTGGTAACATTTGTAAAACTAATATATTTAGTATTAAAAAACTAATAATTTGGGGAAATATTTTTTGAGAGGGTTGGTCTGAATATGTAAATACAGTAACACGAATACCACTAATTAGGCAGAGGACACGAATAATACAAATTACACTAATAATTTGTAAAGCCAGTTGTCCCATTTATGATTCTAGACTCCTAAGTGAAAAACGGAATAGGCTAGCAGCTAGAAGCTATTTCAAAAAGCTCAGCATAAACAAGGTCCCCTCTCCTTCCTTACTCTCCACATGCACCGAAGCTTTATGTGATTTGAGAATGGAATAGGCAGCAGTAAGTCCAAGACCTACGCCATTTTTTTTCAACGTGAAGAAGGGATCAAAAACGCGGGGAATAAATTCGGCGGGGATGCCGGAACCATCATCTCGTATGCTTAAGGTATAATGATCGTCTGTGCTATGAACCACTACACGCAATTTCCCGTTCTCCTCCATAGCCTCTGTCGAATTTTTCAGAATATTGGAAAGAGCGATCACCAGTTTCTGCGCATCGGCTATAATAGATAATGGTCCTTCAGGCATACTTATTTCAGTTACAATATTTTTTTTCTTCTGCAGTTCTTCTGTTGTATTAATGGCTTGATTCACCAGTTGCTCCAAATCCTCCTTACCAAAAACCATATCGGCAGGACTGGAATGATTCAGCAATTCAGTAATGATATGATTGATGCGAATGGCATTTCGCTGTATGATAGAAATAAATTCAGTTTTATTCTCTTCGGGAAGATTACTCAGCAACTGATCCGCAGAAAGAATAATATTATTCAGTGGATTTCTGATCTCATGGGTAAGCATACGCACCAGGCGTTCATTGGCCGCAATTTTCTCCGATTGTAAACCAGTATACTGTGCCTTTTTAGAACTGGTTATATCTCGAATGATGCCGTGCACGGTTGAACCACCCGGATTATCTCGTTGAACGCTCAATGACAAAAGACAATTACGCTGGTCTTCGTCTCCTTTGTTCAGTTTAATTTCCAGGTCATCAATGTGCTTACCATCTTTAATCAATTCCATGATCCTTTTCTTCTCAGCCTCTTCCCCGATGAAATAATACATATTTGTATTCTCCCAATCCATACCGGCTATTTTCAGCATGGTACGGACAGAGGGATTGGCTTCCCGAATAGTAAGATCCATATCAGTTATAAAGACTCCATCCCTGGATCTTTCAAAAAGATTACGATACCTGGCCTCCCTGGTTTTTAATTTTTCCAGAATTTGGGCCCTGTCAAGTGAATAACGGATACATCTTTCCAGCTTCTCTGAATTGATCTCATCTTTGGCCAGGTAATCGGTAGCTCCATTCTCCATGGCGCTTATATCAATTGCGCGATTACCAAAGCCTGTAAGCAAAACAATAGGCTTATCGAAATCAAGTGAGACCGCTTCTCTGAGAAGTTCCAACCCTGTTTTTTTACCAAGAAAATAATCAACAAAATATAGATCGTAATGTCTTCCGCGTACCTGGGTAATGGCATCTTCATAATTGCCATACCAATCCACTTGAAATTCTCTTCCGGGTATTGCGCGGATATATTCTTCAATGATCAGAAAATCTTCCTCATCGTCATCAAGGATGGCAATCCGGATAGGGTTATTTACAGCATTCTTTTCATTCAATTCAGGCACTTGAGTAGAGGCTGTTACCATATGTTCTTTGTTTAAAAAAAAATCAGAATTTGTTGGATCAAAGTTCTGTTGCACAATTTTGGTTATATGTATCAACAATTAATGGATAAGATCAGGCTCTTGGAATCAAAAACAGTTCCCTAAAATCAATGTTTAATTAAAACCTGGCCAGAGCAATAAATTATTGATCCTTTTGAGGTCTTTTTCAGGCTTCAAACTATTCGTTTTGAATAGGTGTTAAAAAAAATGATATATTTCAACCAAGTATAAAATTTCCCTCCTGCCAATGAATAAAAAGGTACTGATAATTGATGATGAGCGGGATTTTTGCCTGATAATGAAGAACTATTTTACCCGAAAAGGATATGATGTTCACCTGGCCTATTCAATTTCCAGTGGAATGCAATTATTGAAGGAAACCAACCCTGATATTCTTTTCCTCGATAACAATCTCCCCGACGGAAATGGCTGGGATAACCTTGACCAAATTGTAGAAAATTTTCCCCAACTCTATACCTACCTGGTAAGCGCTCATAGAAATTATTCCCCACTGGCCGACCATTCTAATATAGTTGTTTGGGAAAAACCCATCTCAATGGACATGCTGAATCGAATTTTTTAGGCTTCCTGATTTCTACAGATATGTAACATGTACGGGAAAATATTTTTCAGTGTCTGAAGAATCTCCATTCCTGAATTTACAAATGCCTTTATACAAATGGCTGCATTAACTAAAGATCTGAGCCACCCACATGGATAATAAGCCCAGTGCCAATCCTCCATATATTTCACGGTTCGTATGATCAGATACTATGTAACGGCTTGTCATGACAAGGCCGGTAGCCAGTAATCCCATAGCAATATAAATTCCCATTGGAAAATTGCTTTGCATTCCCAGCCAGATAAAATAACCCAGCATTGCTCCCATGGAAATAGCATGCAGACTTACCTTCATTACAATATTTCCCAGCCAGGCCATAAATACGGAAAGCATTATACCTCTTGAAAGTGTAATGGCCGCTTCCGGATAATCAGGAAGATTTCTCCAAACATTCCATATCCAGAAATACCAGATGCCGCAGGCGGCCAGGGGAATGATCCTTTCTTTCGTTGTAGTTAGATAAACTGAATCAATAAATTTCAGGGCTTTCAATAATCCAACAGTGATCAGTGGGAAAAAGCTGTACATCATTAATGCCATGATAAGTGTTCGTGAACGATCGAATGATGAGAAGCCCGCGAAATAATATGGGTGAATAAAAACCAGCCAGCCAGTGATATAAACAGGAACAAAGACCGGATGAAATATATAGGAAATTATATGAGCAAGGGTTTTTATAAAACCCGGCAATTCAGGCGGCTCATGTTCTGGCCCCTCCCGGAGGCCCTGCTCACTATCCACTATCAATCGGGTATTCATTCAGTTAGATGATTTACAGCAAAGTAAAGCATTCTTGATGTTTGTGTTTTGTATATTTACCTGATAAATATGCCCGGAAAACTTAATAAAAAGCGATTCCTGCATATCCTGCTAGCCCTGATTCTTTCCTTACCGATCGCAGGTTTTGCGCAATCAAAGTCATTTGTACAGAAGTTCAGGCCTCTGGCCGACTCCCTGTCAAAAGAGTACGGCATTCCCAGCGCCATTATCCTCGGCGTTGCCATCATTGAATCTTCTTCAGGCACCAGTAAGAATTGTAAACTACTCAATAATTATTTTGGCATCGTTGGTAAAAATGAACTGAAGGCTAAAAAATTAAAAAAATCGAGATATAAACAATACCCCGATGCGCTGTCTTCATTTGTTCATTTTTGTAAGGTGCTGGCTAAAAAGAAATATTACAAGCAACTCAAAGGCAATATGCATTATAAGCTGTGGACCTCTCATATCAGCAAAAATGGATATTCAGAAGTTCCGGAAGTTTGGCAAAAGCGGATCAACGATACGATACGAATCAATAAATTATCTACCACCCCTTAGAAAACATGAACAGCAATCGGCGGGTTCTGCATTTTGTTACAGGCAGCGTTTGTATCTATCTGCTGTTATCGGTGGCTGCTCCATTGCTAAAAATTGAATGGAAGCCATTCCAACAAGTGAACCTGGTATCTGATCTTATATTATCAAAAGATGATAGTCTTGGCATCGTCAAATCGCCTGATAGTGCGGCAGTAGTGATCGAAACATTACCTGATAAAGATTTCAGTCTATATAAAAAGCCGCGATTTATTACCGGCTTTTCTTCCAATACCGAACAGGGATCTCTGACAGCATTCTGTCAGAAACTGGCCGAATTGAAAACCGGCAAAAGAAAAAAAATTCGGATCGCATATTTCGGGGATAGCATGATCGAGGGTGATCTGCTTACACAGACCCTAAGGCAATTATTTCAAAAAGCATTTGGTGGAAGCGGGGTAGGATTTGTTCCAATCACTTCACAAGTTTCTAAATTCAGGCAAACTGTAGCTCATAATTATAGCGGTGGCTGGAAGGATGATAATTTTAAGAATAGCAATAATAGCCGGTTATATCTTTCGGGACATATTTTTCATAGCGCCGGTGATTGGGTGGAAATGAGAGATAATAGTATTGTAGACAGTTCGCTGATTATTGAAAAAAGTCTGATCTATGGGAATGCGGGCGCGAATATTCAGATAATCGCCAATGGAGCGCCGATCATGCTTGAAAATACCGCCATGGTAAAACGAAAAACCTTGTTTGCAGATCGCAGTTATTATTTAAAGTTGTCTGTGGCCGATGAAAGGCTGCCACTATATGGGATCAGTTTTGAATCGTCAACAGGAGTCATTGTCGATAATTTTTCTTTTCGCGGTATCACAGGCATAGAATACGCCAAAATATCTCCCGATTTTTTAGAAGCTATTGCAAAAGAGAATGAATATGATCTGATCGTGTTTCAATATGGTGTGAATCTTTTATTCAGGCCCAACGATCGGAATTTCAGCTGGTATGCAAGAGCCTTGTTGCCTGTGGTGAAAAAAATAAAGGCTGCTTTTCCTTCATCTGATTTTCTGCTTGTAAGTACAGCTGATCGGGCATTTCATTATGGAGGAGAAATAAAATCAGCTGTAGGTATCGATTCTCTGGTCAAAGTGCAGGCTTCCATTGCCTGGGAGACTGCCAGCTATTTTTATAATCAGTTTGCGTCTATGGGGGGAACCAATTCGATTGTGGACTGGTCCCGGCAGGATCCGCCATTGGCAAACAAAGATTATGTGCACCCCAATCATCGGGGAGCGGAGATACTGGCCAGGTATCTTTTTGAAGCGATGATGAAAGAATACAATAAAAATATCCGAGCCAGGAAATAAAATTATATGCCATCTTTCGATCTTTCGGCTTTCTTCCACCAGTTCTTATATGATCCTAAGAACCCCCTGTTATTTAACAATGGCTTCTTCGTTTTCTTTTTCGCCATTTTCATCGCACTTTATTATAATTTTCGCAACAATTTTAAAGTTCGGAGATATATTTTCTGTTTTTTTTCATTGTACTTTTTTTATAAGGCCTCGGGATTCTTTGTTGTTTTTGTCATTCTATCAGCCATCGTTGATTTTATTCTCTCGAATGCAATATGGCGACAGGAGAACAAGAAAAAGAAAAAACTATTGCTGCTGCTCAGTATTTTCTTCAACCTGGGTCTGCTTTTTTATTTTAAGTACACGAATTTTTTTATCAATACGGTCAATGACCTTTTCAGCGCCGGCTATCATCCGCTTAATATATTGTTACCGGTAGGTATTTCCTTTTATACATTTGAAAATCTCAGTTATACCATCGATGTATACCGGGGACAGTTTGAACCAGCTAAAAAATTCAGTGATTACCTTTTATTCTTATCGTTTTTTCCAAAGCTGGTCATGGGACCCATTGTAAGGGCGCATGATTTTGTGCCGCAGATCAACAAACCTTTTGTGATCAGTGAGGCGGATTTCGCAAAAGGATTTTATCTTATAATCAGCGGGCTTTTTAAAAAGTTGATCATTTCCGATTATATCACGCTGAATTTTGTGAATTATGTTTTTGACGATCCTGCACGGTATACCGGACTGGAGAATCTTTTCGCTGTATATGGTTATGCTGCCGTGATCTATTGCGATTTTAGCGGGTATAGTGATGTGGCCATTGGTATCGCGCGCTGGCTTGGATTTTCCATACCCGCAAATTTTCTATCTCCCTATCAAAGTAAGAGCGTTACTGAATTCTGGCGGCGCTGGCATATTTCGCTTTCCTCCTGGTTAAGAGACTATCTCTATATTCCATTGGGTGGTAACCGTAAAAGCTCTTTTGCTACCTGGTTTTTTGCAATGATCTTTTTTGCGGCTATCTTTTTCAGCAGCTATGAACTCTTTCATTTTTCAATGATACTTTCTGTTGGAATTACAATTAGCATCCTGCTGATCTTTTTATTGCCTGCCATCATTAGGAAAGACAAAACTGGTATCAGCACAAATTTCAATTTACTGACCACTATGCTACTGGGTGGTCTCTGGCATGGCGCCAGCTGGAATTTTATTATCTGGGGAGCGATGCATGGAATTGCACTGGCTATTCATAAGATCTGGTTGATCCTGACCGGAAAATCGTTAGCCCCGTTTAATAGTAGCCGAATCTATAATGGCATCATGATCTTTCTGACCTTTCATCTTGTTTGTTTCTGCTGGATATTTTTTAAAGCCGCTAGTATGGATGATGCGATCAATATGATCTGGCAGATCACGCATGATCTAAGCTTTTCAGTATGGGGTGCTTTTTTTGCCAATTATAGTACAGTGCTGATTATGATCGCCCTTGCTGCAGTGATACATAGTTTTCCGGATACGCTTGCCGATAAACTGGTGATCCGATTAAATCGGGTGCCTATGCCTGTTTACATCGCTATATTTTTTGTTTTTGTATTGATCTATGGATTTTTCAAATCGGCTGAGCCGGTGATGCCTATCTATTTGCAGTTCTGACTCTGGTTATTTTTTAGCAGTTTATTATTAACTTAGAGAGAATCTACTAATCAGAAGCTTCATGCATAAAAACCAATGCCTTCCCCTGCTAATGGGGGTCTTTTTATTCTCCTGCAATGATCAAACTAAACCATCGAAGGAGGTGACTACTGATACAATAGTTGCACCGGTACAGAAGGCGCCTCAGCCTGGATTATTTATAGTGGATGGGGATTCACTTATCATTCCTTCTTTTGAAGTAGAACTAAGCCTTAGTCCCAAAGCAAAACAAAGGATCGTCGGAAGTGGAGAGACTATCGTTATGGATGCTTTTTATAGCGGGGAGCCAAAAGATACAATAGGCGTGAAGGTGGCTGAGGATGGTGAGTATTATATTGCCAATGCCAGAAAGGAAATTAAATATGGTGAAACAGTTCGTTTTGAATCTGTAAAATTTCCACGTAAACAATATGAATTTCTTGCAAATAAGGATATTGACGTACTGATCAATGTGTATACAGGCCGACATACTACCAGTGATAATTTACTTGACTGCGAGATCCTTTCAGATAAGATCAGCAAACTGATGGGTAAAAAATTTACACTGAAAGGGAAACTGATCTATGGTGATGATTGAGAGAGGTGAATTTATGCGTAGTGAGCGATACCCGGAGTTTTTCGAATGGTAGTTAGTAGGCAGCAACGAAATCGTTATAGCCCCGGGCAATGGCGTTAAGCAATAGCTGACCCTGTATCTGGTAGGCTCTGGTAGTATAATGAATGCCATCCGGGTTCATCAATCCTGATTTGATCCAGTTGTAAGCAGAACCATAACCATTGGTTGTTCTATAAAGATCCCAGACAGGAATATTATTTCTTGCGCACCAGGTATACATTGAAATATTCATGGTCCACATCAATCGGTTAGGATAGCGGTTTAGAAATGAATCGGCAACCGTAGTGATCAACACTGCAGCTTTTGGAGAGATCTTTTTCAAACTGTCGACTAAGAATTGCAGATTACGAAGAAATTCTTTTTCATTAAATGACCGACCTTGTGCGTCATTAGTTCCCAGCGAAATAATATAGAGATCTGCTTTTAAAGAAGGTAGTCGCTGCCAGAAAGAGGCCGACTTATTGAATGTTTCAAAGCGCGCTCCATTTTGTCCGATAATAGTGTAAAAAACTCCAGCCGTATCTTTTCCTCCCTTACCAAAAAATTGCTGCAATCCATTTTTTACAACGCCAGGATAACACTGCGCCTGCACATGCGAGTCGCCAATATGCACGATGGAAACGGAGCCTTTACTCTTATTTTTTAGTTTCTGAAGTTTTAAATAAAAAGAATCAAGTGCGCCGATATTAAATACCCGGTCATAGACCATGCTGATATAAGGAAACTGTTTGGGTGGAGTTACTTCATCCAACGGAATATACTGGGCATATGATCCCAGGGAAAGGGCCAGTGAAAAAATGGCCAGTAAAATAGTTTTATGGAATTTGAGTATCAAAGTTCTTTTCTCAGGCGGGCCACAGGTATATTTAGTTGTTCCCGGTATTTGGCCACAGTTCTGCGGGCGATATTATATCCTTTTTCCTGAAGTAGTTCTGTCAGTCTTTCATCACTTAGCGGATGTTTCTTGTCTTCCGCTTCGATCAGGTTACTCAGAATCTTTTTCACCTCGCGAGTAGACACTTCTTCTCCACTATCTGTAGTTAATGATTCACTGAAGAAAAATTTAAGACGGTAAGTACCGAATTCTGTTTGAACGAATTTGCTGTTTGCCACCCTGCTCACAGTAGATATATCAAGATTTGTCTTTTCAGCAATATCTTTCAGGATCATCGGTCTTAATTCCGTTTCATCACCTGTAAGGAAAAATTCATACTGATGTTCCATGATAGCATTCATTGTACTCAATAAGGTATGCTGTCTTTGCTTGATCGCGTCGATGAACCATTTAGCAGAATCTATTTTTTGCTTTATGAAAAGCACTGCCTCTTTCTGCCTTTTGTCCTTCTTGCTTCCCCGGTCATATTCTTTCAGCATATCGCGATACCCTTCACTGATCCGAAGTTCAGGGGCATTGCGACTATTAAGTGTAAGTTCCAGTTTGCCTGCATTATTCATAATGAAAAAGTCGGGCACCACATAGGTTTCCGCTTTGGTCAAACCACCCAGGTGTCCACCAGGTTTTGGATTAAGACGAATAATAAGTTGCATCATTTCCTTTAACTGGTCATCACTGACGTCAAGTCCCCGCTGAATTTTCTCATAGTGTTTCTTGGTGAATTCATCGAAATATCTTGTGAGTGCGCGGATTGCCAGATCTAGTGGCTTATCTTCTGAACCAGGTTCATCTTTCTGACGGAAAAGTTGAAGTAATAAACATTCGCGCAAATCGCGGGCGGCTACACCCGGAGGATCGAATTGTTGTATTCTTTTAATAATGGCTTCAACTTCGGGCTCATTGCAGTTGATGTTCTGGCGAAAAGCCAGGTCATCTACAATGGCAGAGGTTTCCCGACGGAGATAACCATCTTCATCTATACTTCCTACGATCTGTTCCGCAATTGATTGTTCGTGTGACTCCAGGTTAAGAAGACCCAGTTGATTTGTCAACTGCTCATAAAAACTTATTTCAGATTTAAATGGCAATTGTCTTCCATCATCTTCTTCCGGGTAATTATCATCACGTGTTCTGTATTCTGCAATTTCATCATCACCTTCTCTTACGTATTCGGAGATATCTATATTATCATATTCTTCCTCGCTGCCATCTTTCTCTTCAAATTCTTCTTCACCGGTTTCATTGAATTCGTCTTTTAATTCATCGGTTCCATCATCATGTTTGTCTTCATCCAGTTCCAAAGCGGGATTTTCCTCAAGCTCTTCTTTTATACGGGTTTCAAGATTGGCTGTAGGCACCTGCAGCAGCTTCATAAGCTGAATCTGCTGTGGTGACAGTTTTTGTAAAAGTTTCTGTTGTAAGCTTTGGCTAAGGGCCATGGTCATTCGGGTTTATAATTTTCTCAAAACCTTGATTTTGAAAAAATTCTGCGTTTGCACAAGAATAATGCCGTAAATTTAAGTACAATTTTACGAAGGATGGAGCAACGAACCTTTAAAATAATTGTTGTACTGTTATTTTTTTCTTTTCGCGTTTCCGCGCAATACACCGGAAATGTTAAAAGTGGGGAAACTATTCATCAAAGTGTAGACTCTTTGCCTGTTTACAATTTACAGTGGGCGATGATAGCGCCAACTTATTATACTGCTCATCTCGGATTTTTTTGCAAGCAGGAATTGAAACTTGAAAAAGCGATCAGTATTCCTTTAAAAATAAGAATTGGTTCAATAGATTATCTGAATTCTATGGAGAGAAAACCGAATGCGATCATGCCTGCGCGTTAACTCCCTTCATGATCTTATTCGCAACTGCTACAATCTTATTTCCTTTTTCTTTTATCTGCTCTTCTGTCCACAATAAACTGATGGCAGTAGAAATACATTTACTCATCACAGCATCGGATACGGAGAAATCTTTATTTGCGTGATGCATAACAGCTGCTTTATGATCGGGATGCAAACCATTTAGTGTTACACCATTTTTCAGGTGATCCCATTTGCGGATATAATGCCAGTTATTATCGAACCAATAGAAATTACCTGCTAGAATTCCCTGCGACTTTAATTCTGCAACAACTGCTCGCGTGATCTCTTCTGTTGGAAGGAACCATGATACAAAAGAGTAGCTATCTCCAGTTGGATCAGGGATACGACGAAAACTAATTCCTGGAATTTGTTCTAAAATATTTTTCAACGAACCATGATTTTTTTTCTGCAGGTCCAGAAATTCAGGAAGCCTTTTGATCTGTGCCAATCCTACAGCAGAATGTAATTCGGAGATCCTGAAATTATATCCTACAAATGGATGAAGATCCGCACCGCGATCAACCCCTTTATGATCGTGACCATGATCACTGTATCCATCGGAATGGATCAATACATCTTCACGATTACTCATCACCACACCACCTTCCGCGCAGGTCATTGTTTTTACAAAATCAAAACTGAATGTGCCCGCATCGCCAATGCTGCCTAATGGCTTTCCTTTATAAGAACCACCAATGCTCTGGCAGGCATCTTCAAGAAGGATCAGTTTATGTTCTTTGCAAATGGCCATCAACGCATCGAGATCAGCCATACTGCCGCACATATGAACGGGCATGATGGCTTTTGTTTTTGACGTGATGGCTTTTTTCACCGCTTCGGGATCTAGTGTAAGGGTATCATCTACGTCAACAAATACCGGAACAGCCCCCACACTAATTATGGCTTCGAAAGAAGCGACGAAAGTAAAACTGGGACAGATCACTTCATCGCCATAACCAATACCCAATGCAGCCATGGCCGTGGTAAGGGCCGCGGTTCCACTGGAAACTAATTGAGCGTGTTTAACTTTAAAGGTTTCGCAAATGGCCGACTCCAGTTCTTTGCTTTTCCAGATTCCATTACGTATTCCATCAAAACCATAACGCATCAGGATGCCTGTATTCAGTACATCGTTTACTTCTTTTCTTTCTTTGTCGCTCCAGAGTTCGTAGCCAGGCATTTTGAGGAAAGTTTAGAGTTGAGAGTTGAGGGTTGGGGTTTGGGGCCTGCCTGCCGCAGGAGGTTTAGGGATTATAGAAACTCCATTTTCTGCCGCCGGGTTGTACAAGAATGGCGATCTCGCTGAGGTCGCTTTCATTATTGTTCTTACTCACAGCAGTGATCACATAACGATAGGAGAAATGTTCTGAACTCAATGCCTCCTTCATTTCAAATCCTTTTGGTTCTACTACGATACGGGAAAGGAAACGAGGCACATTTCCGAATGTGGCATCATGCGAATCGGCTGCATACTGATACACTACATAGTATTTAATGGGTACCAGGTTACGGGGATCGGGCTTCACTTTCAGGTCAATAATAGAATCATTAATGATATTTCTTTCCACGATTGGTGGCCAGGGTTTTTCATTATCTATCCAGCGCATGGAAGGTAATAAAGCCGGGTACTTATAATAATTATTCTTTAAACTATCGTTCCATCCATTTGGATAACGACGAAGTAGTTTTATCTGCTGAGGTATCTGGTTAGGATCATTCCAGGCAGCCGCTTTATCGCCAGCGCGGTAAATGCCATGACCAATATAAATATGGCGTCCATAACTATGGCGGCTCCACCAGTCAAGCAGTTTTTCATACGCTATTTTATCATGACCAATTTCCAGATAAAGCTGAGGAGTTACATAATCAATCCATCCCTTCTTCATCCACAATAAGATATTCGCATAGAGGTCATCATAATTGGTTTGTCCGGCTTTGCTATCGCTTCCATCAGGATCATCTTTTATATTTCTCCATACACTGAAGGGAGAGATACCGAAACGACAATATTTTTTTTCTTCTTTAATAGCAATGCTAAGTGCCAGTATGATGGAGTCAACATTAGATCTTCTCCAGTCATCTTTATTCAGTTTGCTACCGGAGGCGCGATAAGAGGCCTCATCGGGGAATTCTTTGTTTGGAATACGATAAGGATAAAAATAGTCATCCATATGAATCGCATCCACATCGTATCGTTTTACAATATCTCTTACCACTTTCACCACAAATTGTTGTGCATCCTTATTTCCCGGATCAAAATATTTTTTATCACCGTAGGTCAGAAACCATTCGGGATGAATACGGGTAATATGATTTGCCGCAATACTTGCGGTACTGATATTAAAATTTGCACGATAAGGATTTAACCAAGCGTGAAATTCCATGCCTCTTTTATGGGTCTCTTCGATCATGAACTGCATGGGATCATAATAAGGAGAAGGGGGTTGCCCCTGCACACCTGTCAGCCACTGGCTCCAGGGTTCAAAATTCGAAGGATAAAAAGCATCGGCTGCGGGACGAACCTGCACGATCATAGCGTTCATTCCATTCTGCTTATGGAGATCGAGCTGCCGAATAAAATCGGCTTTCTGTTGTTCTGTAGTAGAACCTTTTTTGGGCCAGTCAATATTATCTACAGTAGCGATCCAAATCCCTCTGAATTCGTATTTAGGTTGGGCGAATGAAAGGGTAGAAATGAAGAAGTTGCTGAGCAATAACCAGGGTAAAAATTTCATGGGTTTATTTCGAATGAATGATAAAATTTCAGGCCAAAAATACATCATTCAGCGGCTTGACGAATCTTATCGAGGAGTTCAGATAGATACTGAGCCTCTTTTTCTGAAAGATTGCCTAAAACCTTATCTATTTCCTCCTGTCTCAGGTCCAACCTTTCAAGTAATTTTTTGCCTTTATCAGTAATAATAACATCTACCAGGCGACGATCCGATTTACAGGTCACTTTTTTGACAAGACCTTTAGTGATAAGGCGATCCACAATACGACTGGTATCACTCATTTTTTCGAGCATTCGTTCGCGAATCTGAAGTGTGGAAAGTGGGTGCGGGTAACTTCCTCGCAGAATGCGCAGAATATTGAACTGCTGGGATGTGATATCCTCCGATTCGAAGAAACAACTAGTCTTCTCCTTCATCCAACCCATTGTATAGATCAGGTTAATGGAGGCTTTTTGCCAGGCATTGCGAAACCTGGTCTGTTGTATATCCTGATCGAGGCCCATGTCCACGAAGATAGGTTTTTTGAAAAAAGAATATAATGGCGTACAAAATTAATGTTTAAACACCGAAAGATCTATTTTAATTTTTTATCTATGACTAGGCTTCCCATACTTTGGTTCCCTCACTGCAATTGCTGCAGATATCGATGTTTTTTCGTCCGCTAAGTATTTTTTTCCTGAATTCGCGGTAAGCGCCATTCTTCCAGATCTCTTTAAAAGAAAGTTGTTTGAGATCACCCATTTGATGCTGAGCATCTTTATCAAAACAGCAGGGCGCTACCAAACCATCCCAGGTAATTACTGGATCATGCCATAGGCGCCAGCAATGATTGGCCAGTTTTCCTTTAAATGCATGTCCGTTCTCTGTTTTTTTATAGCGACTATATTTATCCAAACTCGGGATCAGCTGATTAGGATCATGTTGAAAATCGTAGATCTGCGCGGTCTTGAACCATACATCATCTACTCCTATTTCTCTGGCCAGTTCTTTCACTTCTTCGATCTGGTGTTCATTGGGCTTTACAACCAAAAATTGAAAAACCACCAGGGGTGTTTTGCTATTTAATTCTTTTCGCCACCTAATAATATTACGTGTACCCTCCAGTACTTTATCCAATTGACCGCCCACACGATACTGCTGATAAACCTCCTGCGTAGTGCCATCAATAGAAATAATTAAACGATCCAGCCCGCTTTCAATAGTGCGCTTCGCATTCTCATCATTTAAATAATGTGCGTTGGTGGAAGTGGCTGTATATATTTTCTTTGAAGAAGCATACTTCACCATATCTAAGAATGCGGGATTTAAAAATGGCTCTCCCTGGAAATAAAAGACCAGGTACCAGAGATGCTTTTGCATCTGGTCGATGGTCTCCCGAAAAAAATCCTTCTGAAGCATACCGGTTGGGCGGGTAAATGCTCTGAGTCCACTTGGACATTCAGGACAACGAAGGTTACAGGAAGTAGTTGGTTCAAAAGAAATAGAAATAGGATAACCCCATTGAATGGGTTTGCGGGTCCAGCGACTAAAATAATAACTGCTCAATACGCTGATACCATTCCAGATCCTGGAGAAATTGAGTTTGGAAATAAGATTTAATTGGTCCCTTCGTATTGCTTTCATTTCTTCTGCAAAGTTAACAGTTACCAGTAACTTCATAACATGGCCCCCGAGCTATTCCCTTTAGGAGATTCTGCCATTACTATTGATTATGGAAATATCATTGATGAATCCATTAATGATAAAATAATGGCACTTTTTCATGATCTGCAGCGTCATCCATTGCAGGGAATGATCGAATCCATTCCCGCCTATTCCTCGCTGACTATTTTATATGATGTTTTTTTACTTCGTGATGTTGTAAAAGAAGAAACTATCTATGAATGGATGAGTAAGCAGGTAAGTCAATGGTTGAATCGAGGCATATCGGTCCAGCCCGAAGCCCATCGAATCATTCGTATTCCTGTTTGCTATGATGGCGCGGATCTGCAGACAGTGTCTGAGATGCTGCGTATTTCTGCCGAAGAAGTGATCAGCCTTCATACTGAAGGAAGATACAGGGTCTATATGCTGGGCTTTCTTCCGGGCTTTGCTTATATGGGCAAGCTGAAGGAGAAATTAGAATTACCCAGGAAGAATCAACCTAGTGCTATTCAGGCAGGTGCTGTGGCCATTGCCGGAAATCAAACAGGTATTTATCCATTGAATTCTCCCGGTGGATGGTGGGTGATCGGAAGAACAGATCTTCTGTTGTTTGATGGGAATCGCTATGAACCCTGTTTATTAAAGGCCGGCGACATGGTAGAATTTTATTCAAGTACTCAATGCGCCTTATGAATCGCAGCTTGCAGAATATACTGACCATAGAAAAAGCAGGGGTACTGGATACGATTCAGGACCTGGGTCGGTATGGACAGCAGCGATCAGGAATAAATCCCTGTGGTGCTATGGATGCTTATGCCCTTCAGATGGCAAATGCATTGGTAGGAAACCTGCTTGAGGAAGCCGGGCTGGAACTTCATTTCCCTGCCTCCATTTTTAAAGTAGAACATCCCATGCTGATCGCATTGGCTGGTGCAGATATGGATGCGCAATTGAATGGTCAGCCGATTCCACTGTTTCA
>JAYTXP010000191.1:0-16318 GCA_043742885.1 Chitinophagaceae bacterium
AAACCAAACAGAGCCGTAGCTGAAGAATTTAAAAATAAATTATTGATGGTGCGATCTGATCTGAAAGGATATAGTGTACGAAAACCTGTTTGGGAAGGAGAATGGCTGAAGGCAAGATTTGGCGATCTGGGGGCTTATCAATTACAGGTTGATACAACTGCTCCTTTTATTCCGGAATTAGGCAAAGGCGATACGATAGATCTTAGTCCGGCATCCCGGATCATCATTACTCCTTCCGATAATTTTGGGCAGATAAAAAATTTCAGTGCAGAAATAGACTTGCAATGGATACGATTTACCAATGATAAATCAAGAAGCTGGATCTATATTTTCGATGAGCTTTGTCCTTATGGTGTGCACGAATTAAAACTGACGGTGGAAGACCTGGTAGGAAACAGCAGCATCAAGACCTGGTGGTTCAAGAGGTATCCTTATACACCTCCTCCAAAAAAGAAATACAAAACAAAAACAAAGACCAGCATTAAAAAAGGAAAGACCATTGTAAAGAAGAAAAAGAAATGAGCATCGAACCATTCAAATCAGAACTTGTTTTTACAATATGATAACATTAAAAGAAGGGGATAAGGCTCCCGCATTTAAAGGCCTTGATCAGGAAGGGAAAAAAATATCACTGGCTGATTTCAAAGGGGAAATGCTGGTTTTATATTTTTATCCCGCTGCCAATACCCCTACCTGCACGGTAGAATCCTGCAATCTTCGTGACAATTTTGCTTTGCTGAAAAAAAATGGATACCAGGTACTCGGTGTTAGTCCGGATGAAGTAAAGGATCAGAAAAAATTTGCTGATAAATTTGAACTTCCCTTTCCATTAATAGCCGATGCTGACAAAACCATTTGCCTGGCTTATGGTGTCTGGGACAAGAAAAAATTGTATGGACGTGAATATATGGGTGTACTAAGAACCACTTTTCTCATTGATAAAAAAGGCAGAATAGAACGTATCATCCATAAACCCAAGTCAAAGGTTCACTCCGAAGAGATCATCTCCAAAGCGTGAATTTGCGTTGAATGGTGAATCCCCAGCGAAACTGTCCTTTCCCCCAGGAAGTAATCGTTCTTGGAATAAATCTGTTTTCAAGGATCTCAGTGGCATTGGTAAAATTCAAACGAAATACGTGACCGGAAGTAAGAAATTCAAAGCCAATTCCAAGAGGATCAGAAAATTTAAAATTATTATTTATGCGGAATGAATCTTTGCTGGAACTGGAGCGGAAAGGATGGAAATAATCTATTACCAGGTTCATTTTTGGTCTTAGTGGAATGCGGATAGCACCACCCATAGCGAACATGGTCTTTTGATCATAGCTTATAGCATAGCCTCTGGTTATAAGTGTAGGATTTAATTGCAGGCTGATCTTTCCCATTTTTTTTGCGAGGATCAATTGGAAGGCATTGCTGATCCGGTCGGAGAAATCTTTATAGCTATTATCCTGGTTAGGAAAATTGCTTGCTGTATTGGCGGCAATTACCGTATTGGCAAAAAGTGCAATGGACAAAGGATGTGATGGATCATTCTCACGCTGTTGCATGAAACGATATTTACCGGATAGTTCTATCAATTGTTGCTGAGGACCTGCTCCTTTAGAACGTGCGAGTCCAAGATCAAGGTGATCAGTAACTCCTACATTAAACGCGATACGTACATCACTGGCATTATCTAAACCGAAGAATCGTTTAATGCCTCCATTGCTTCCTCCTACATCTCCAAAATTATGGGTCACATTAAAATCCATTTTTCCCTTGCCGGTAAGTTCGGTTGTACGGGTATTGATGGTTTTAGTAGTACTAAATGCTTCCACTGGTTTATGCTCATTCTTCTGACTAAAAGCAGTCAGGGAAGAGATCAGTAAAACAAAAGGTAATGTATAATGCTGTTTCATGGAGATTATTTGAATCAGTATCGGAGTATCAGTGTCTTTGGTTGCTTTTATGGACCTGCAAATTGAATGGATCCGAAGCTGAATTCTTCTTCAATGGCATGTTTCAGCCTTAGTTTACCATCTGCCTTCACCCCTAAAATAGTGGCTTCAAAAACCCGGTTCTCTTTTTTGAAGCGGGTAAGCTGGTTCTTTTTAAAGAGTTGGCTATTATATTTTTCTAAAAAGATATCAAAACCATCATGGTTCAGCGAATCAATTTTTTTACTTAGTACATCACAAATTTCATGGGCAAGAATTAATGGATCATGCTCCTTTCCTGTGATCTGCTTCAATGAAACTGGGTTGGGTAACCAGTTGGGAAATTCGGTTTGATTTATATTGATACCGATACCAATTATGGCCCAGGTCCAATGGGGTTCTGCACTATCTGTTTTTATTATAGACTCTATCAGTATACCCCCTGCCTTTCTGTCCTGCCAATAAAGGTCATTGGGCCATTTGATGGCAGTATCAACTCCTCCATATTTTTTAAAAACTTCGAAGATAGAAAGAGCGACAACTGCACTTAATTGAAATTGCCTGGAGATAGTAAGAGGATAAG
Source organism: Chitinophagaceae bacterium (assembly GCA_043742885.1). GTDB lineage: Bacteria > Bacteroidota > Bacteroidia > Chitinophagales > Chitinophagaceae > JJ008. Next base: position 2,503 of record JAYTXP010000191.1, read on the forward strand.
GTTTGAGAACAATGCTCATTGCGATATTCATTCCCGGAGTGGAAGTCCATTCCTGTCCTCTCTGGCCTTTTCCTGCATATTGCTCATGGGCAAAAAATGTAGTTCCGTCGGAAATGTCGGATTGAGGACCAGTGGTTTGGGCGGTTCCAATCATTGTCCGGGCATAGTTATTGGTACTGTCCACCGATTTCAATTCAATGAATGGCGTACCCAGGGTTTTAGCGGGGAGGGCTTGTGGCAATTAATTGCTATTTTTGTGATTGAAACCAGCACTAAATTATAACAGTTGGAACAATTAGAAGTATTGACTCACAGAAAGAAGAGCACGACGCGGTTAACCAGGAACTCAAAGATCATCAAAACCATCATTGCGGCCATCCAGGATAAGAAGGGAGAGGATATCGTTTCGCTGGATCTGAGAAAGATCAATGAAGCGGTGGCCGATTTTTTTATCATTTGCGAAGCCAGCAATCAGCCTCAGATAAGAGCCATAGCAGATAATGCGATGGCCAGAGTAATGGAGCTATGTGATGAAAAGCCTTACCATCACGAAGGCTATAATAACCTGCACTGGGTATTGATCGATTATGTGAATGTGGTAGTGCATGTAATGCTGACAGAGAACCGGGAATTTTACAGACTGGAAGAGATGTGGAGCGATGCCAGTTCACTAAATCATAATGACTAAGGTTTGTTAAAATCCAATAAACCGCAACTTTTCTTCCCCATAATCCTTAATTAGCAGGAGCAATAGCAAATTTATGTCACAGGATCAAAATAACAGGCCTCCACGTTTTGGAGGAAGACCTCCAGGAAACGAAGACCCAAATCAAGCCCCTCAGCGTCGTGGCCCAAAATTCAGTATTTACTGGGTATATGCCATCATTTTCGCATTGCTGATCGGTATAAATATCTATGGGCCCTTCTCATCAAATATGGCGAAGATCTATTCCACAGATTTCTTTAATATGCTTGATTCGAATGCTACTGATATTTCGAAGTATGTGGTAGTTAAAAACAAAGACAGAGTAAAGGTCTACCTCAGTAAAACCGGAATAAACCGCTATGATAAACTGCTGAAGGATGGGGGTGTTAACGGAAAAATTAGTGAAGATAACCCACAACTTTATTTCAAGATTAGTAGTGATGTTGCCTTTGGCGATGAAATGACGGAATACTATAAAAAGAACCCACTGGCTAAAAGGGTTACATCCGATTCCGAGACGGAAAAAGATTGGTTGGGAGGTATCGTTCAATTCCTGTTGCCTGTACTTCTTTTTGTTGGTCTCTGGATATTATTAATGCGTAAAATGGGAGGTGGTGCCGGAAGCAGTGGGGGACCCGGCGGTATTTTTAATATTGGAAAATCAAAAGCTACCCTATTCGATAAAGGCACCAAAGTGAATATCACATTTGCCGATGTAGCTGGTTTGGATGAAGCGAAAGTGGAAGTGATGGAGATCGTCGACTTCCTGAAAACCCCTAAAAAATATACAAACCTGGGAGGTAAGATACCCAAGGGGGCATTGCTAATCGGTCCTCCGGGAACCGGAAAGACCCTTTTGGCAAAAGCCGTAGCCGGTGAAGCACAGGTTCCATTCTTTAGCTTGAGTGGTTCTGATTTCGTGGAAATGTTTGTAGGTGTGGGTGCCAGCAGGGTTCGTGACCTTTTCAAACAAGCCCGTGAGAAAGCTCCTTGTATCATATTTATTGATGAGATCGATGCCATTGGACGTGCGCGTGGCAAGAATACTATGATGAGTAATGATGAAAGAGAAAGCACACTGAATCAGTTGCTCGTGGAAATGGACGGGTTCGGAACCGATTCCGGTATCATCGTACTGGCTGCAACAAACCGTCCGGATGTATTGGATTCAGCTCTTCTTCGTCCGGGTCGTTTCGACAGGCAGATCTCTATTGATAAGCCGGACCTGGTAGGAAGGGAAGCAATTTTTAAAGTGCACCTGAAGCCAATCAAAATTTCAAAGACACTTGATATTCATAAACTGGCCGAGCAGACTCCGGGATTTGCCGGTGCGGATATTGCTAACGTTTGTAATGAAGCGGCTTTGATCGCGGCACGTAAGAATAAAGAAGCCGTTGATATGTCCGATTTCCAGGATGCAGTGGATCGTGTGATTGGTGGATTGGAGAAAAAGAATAAGATCATTTCTCCGGAAGAAAAAAAGATCATTGCCTTCCACGAGGCCGGGCATGCAATTTGCGGATGGTATCTGGAACATGCTTATCCATTGCTGAAGGTGACCATTGTACCAAGAGGTACAGCTGCACTTGGGTACGCACAATACACGCCAAAAGAACAGTACTTGTATAATACTGATCAACTGAACGACCAGATATGTATGACACTTGGTGGAAGAGCCAGTGAAGATATTTTCTTCTCTAAGATCTCTACCGGTGCGCAGAATGATCTTCAGCAGATCACTCGTATCGCTTATGCAATGGTAACGGTGTATGGTATGAATGATAAGATCGGAAATATCAGTTATTTCGATCCGCAGCAGGAAGCATCATTTACCAAACCCTATTCGGATGAAACGGCTAAGATGATCGATGAAGAAGTAAGAAAGCTGATCGACGAAGCCTATATAAAGACAAAGCAGTTGCTGAATGAGAAAAAGGGCGATGTAGAAAAGTTGGCCAACGCATTACTGGAAAGAGAAGTATTGTTCCAGAGTGATGTTGAAGCGCTGATCGGTAAACGTCCTTTTGAAGAAAAGAAATCTTTGTCTGTAGATGAAACTGATGTATCACCACTGGCAGAACTACCAATAATGAATCTACCTAAGAGTGAGGAACAAACAGACGGAAAGGCCGATGGATTCGACCTGGTTCCTGCTGTATAACCCTTGATCTATGAATGTATCGGCATCAAAAGAAAATATTTTAAAAAAGATACGTGAGGCGTTGAGCAATTCAACGCCTTTGCCATTTCCTCAAAGCGAAGGCAATCAGCTATTGTACCAGCCTTTGGATCAGGAGCCGGAAGTAGAATTTGCTGAACGATTCACACAATTACAGGGGAAATTCATTTATTGCATCAACCAGCAGGAATTCGCTTTTCAATTAGGAAGCTTGGTAAGAAAGCAGGAATGGAATAAAGTTTTTTGCCAGGAGCCGGGCTTGCTGGGTCTTGCGATCACACAGATCGAAGATCGAATAACTTCCACCGATCTTGCCAATTGCGATGTGTCCATCACCAGTTGTGAATGTCTGGTGGCCAGAACAGGTAGTATTGTAATGAGCTCAGCGCAGGTAAGCGGAAGAACATCAAGTGTATATGCTCCAATTCATATTTGTATAGCCTTTACCAGGCAGGTAGTGGTCGACCTGAAAGAAGCGGTTCAGCTTGCCCGTGAAAAATACGGGAATAATCTCCCTTCCCTTATAACTTTTGCCACCGGCCCCAGCCGTACGGCTGATATTGAAAAGACCCTGGTGGTCGGGGTTCACGGTCCCAAAGAAGTATATGTCTTCCTGATCGAAGGCTAGTCCTCTATTTGCATATTGTACTAACTTTACATTATGCTTTCAACCTATTATTTATTTGTTTATGGATCCCTTCGCAGTGGATTCAAGCATCCTGCCTATGAATATATCAGCCGGTACTTTGTGCTTCTTGGCGAGGCGAAGGTGAAAGGTAATTTATATGATATGGGCGATTACCCCGCTGCTATTCCGGAAAATGGGGGTCATTATATTATTGGAGAGCTTTACCGAATAAAAGATGAAGCTGAATTCTCCTGGGCATTAGCACAGCTTGACGATTATGAAGGAATCGCTATGGAGCCTGGTGAAGAACCTGAGTATCGCAGAGAAATTACTGAAGTTGAGTGCCAGGGACAAAAGCAACGCGCCTGGATCTATTGGTATAATTCAGATATTAGCGGACGCCCTCTTATTACATCGGGCGATGTGTTGAAATATTTGCAAGAAAAAAAACAGCATTAAATTTTCCTTTTGCCCGACAAGATCTATTTCCTTTCCGATTTTCATTTAGGCGCTCCCAATCATGCATCAAGTCTTGAGAGGGAAAAGCTTATTGTAAGCTTTTTAGAATCCATCTGTCATGAGGCTTCTGAGATCTTTATTGTGGGTGATATATTCGATTTCTGGTATGAATACCGGCAGGTGGTACCAAAGGGTTATGTGCGATTGCTGGGCAAACTCGCAGACTTATCTGATCGTGGTATCAAACTACATTTCTTTGTAGGCAACCACGATATGTGGATGAAAGATTATTTTCAAAAAGAGCTGAGCATTCCCGTTTATTTCGAACCGAAAGAATTTGAAAGGCAGGGTCGTACTCTGCTGATCGGACACGGAGATGGACTCGGCCCAGGTGATCATGGGTATAAAAGACTAAAAAAAATATTCCGCAACCCGGTTTGCCAATGGCTGTTTGGTATACTTCCGCCAAGAGTAGGTATGGGTTTAGCCAATTATATGAGTCGCCGAAGCCGTGCCCAGACAGGGGCAACGGAAGAACGTTTCCTGGGAGAAGATAAAGAATGGTTATTGATCTATTGTAAGGATAGACTGCAGAAAAAAAATACCGATCTTTTTATATTCGGGCATAGACACCTGGCCATTGATTATCGTCTGAATGACAAAAGCCGGTATATAAATCTGGGCGACTGGATCCGGTATTTTACCTATGCCGTGATGGAAAATGGAGAAATGGTTCTTCGCTCTTTTACCGGCCAGGATGATCATATTATAAGAAATAAATGAGACTAATCGCCATCATCATTATCAGTCTTTTCTTCTGCAGCGCAGTTAGCGCGCAGGAGGATAGCAGCTTTCGTTTGATACGTAAGCTGAAAGGTGATTTTGTAGAATTCACGGTGGACAACCTGGATAATATTTATACGCTGAACAGTCGTAACCAGGTGAAGAAGTATAATTCAAATGGAGATTCAGTGGCAGTTTATAATGATGTAAGAAAATTTGGACAGGCTAGCCTTATCGATGTTTCCAATCCACTCAAGATCCTACTTTATTACAGGGATTTTGCTGCCGTGGTAGTCCTTGATCGTTTTCTTAATGCAGTGAATGTGGTAGACCTGCGACGCTTAAAAATATTTCAGGCTAGGGCCATTGGTCAGTCGTATGATAACAAGATCTGGGTCTATGACGATCTTGAAAATAAACTCAAGAAGGTAGATGAAAATGGTAAACTGGAAACTGAAACTGTGGATCTTCGGCAGGTGCTGGGTCAGTCCATCAGTCCGCTGAAAATATTTGATGAGAATCGTTTTGTGTATGTATATGACCCGCAAAAAGCCATGTATGTTTTCGATTATTATGGCACCATGAAAAATGGCATACTCATTTCTGGATGGAGCAATCTAAAGGTAGCTGGCCGATATATTTATGGATCAAAAGGCGACAGCCTTTATCGGTATGAGATAAAGACTTTTTTATATGATCAATGGAAGTTGCCTTCAGAGATATCAGGGATCCGGTCATTTAATTTTACCAGCGATAAGCTTTATGCACTTAAAAAAGACGAATTAGAATCGGTAGCCACGATCTATATCTATTCGATCAAATAGGTTTTATCTTTATGTTCCAATTATTTCTCATGAACAATTTTTTTAACCAGGTATGGATGGAGAATCCCGTAATGAATTATTTCATTGTTGCCGGGGTTATTCTTTTCGCATGGATACTTCGCAGAATCATATCCCGTTATTTCGCCGGACTATTATTCTCCCTGGTACATAAGATTTGGAAAGATGTAGATAAGCAAAGGTTTACCAGCCTGATGATTCGACCGCTTGGATATTTCACTGCCATGCTGGTTACTGTCGTAGCGCTTTATAAATTAAAGTTCCCTTTAGAACTGATCAGAAGACCTATGTAACGGTGCCTAATAAACAAATGGTGGATAGTATTTTAGATAATCTGAGTCAGCGTACTCAAAGAAGAGCTGATCTCCGCTTACGGAAATAAGAATTATTGAAGTATCTCGCCCAGGTCCTGATCAAAGACACCATGTTTGCCATACTCGACCACACGTCCTATTTCTTTTCCATTTTTGAAAACAATAATTGTAGGAACATTGGTCACATTCAGTGCTTCAGCCAGATGAGAGGTAGTGCTTTTCTTTCGGTCAACACCAAACATGGTTATTTTTTGTTCCGGGAATGCTGATGCGCTGATCAATGAGAAGAATTTAGGAATAATGAATTGCGAATCTTCGCACCAGGTGCCCATAAATACCATTAATTCAACAGAATCCACCTGTTTTTTAAGATTAGTAATCGTTTGAGCATTTGGAGTATAGGCCCTGAGATTATCTGTATACCAATGAAAAGAAGTATCCTCTTGTAAGTTCGCCCTCGTGATAAGTCCTTTAAATGTTTTCTCTCCTGTCTTTTCTACCAATACCTGGTATTGTGCCTGTCCGAATGAATAAAAACTTAAAAAAATTGCCAGTAAGAAAATGGAGACCCTCTTCATTTTTAATAAATTGATTTGCAAAATTAGCCTGGTAAGAAGGAAAAGACAGGTAAAAACTGTTAAAGGTTGGCTCGAAGTTCAAGTAAAAAAGCCCGGATGCGGGTAAGAGACTGGATGGCCTGAAATTTTTCATCCAGGGGCTCAGCCCCGGGCCTTGCATTCTTATTTTTTTTCAGGAAATCTTTGGCCCCTTCAATGGTGAATTTTCGGCGTCGAAGCAGGTCGTAGATAAGGACCAGGTTTTTAATATCAATGGGACGGAAAAAGCGATCGCCTTTCCGGTTCTTTCTTGGTTGAAGTATATCAAATTCAGTTTCCCAGTAGCGGATCAGAGATTGGTTCTCTTTGAACATCCTGGCTACATCACCAATTGAATAATATTGTTTTTTAAAAAGAATATCATCCTCAGGAATATCGATCAGGTCCGCTTTTTCAGTAATGGATTTAAGTGAGGGCCTTCCTCTTTTTGAAACAGGACGGGAATTTATTTTTTCTTTTATCTGTTTACTGGGTTTTTCTTCAATGATTTCGACTACCGGAGATTTTTTTTTCAATCGGGCAGCCGGCTCTTTTACCACAGAAGTCGGAGCTTCGGGCATTCCAAAATCAAGCGCTATCTGTGACAGTGATTTGGGCATGGAGTAAAGGTAGCTAAGAAGACTACTGATTGGGTAGATGGGGGCGTGGTGTGGAAAAGTTGTAAGGAGGTTGAGCGAACACTCAAACAACAATGAATGCTCGCTCAACCCCTCAACTTCTTAGCTGTCTTCGGCAGCTTAATCAAAGCTCTGATTACTCGCCGCTGCTTTCTTTAATATCAAATCAAATTGTTCGGGAGTAAGGTCATTATAAAAAAAGTAAATAGGATCGATTTTATTGCCATTCTTATGCACTTCATAATGGCAATGGGGGCCGGTAGATTTTCCTGTGCTGCCCACATAACCGATGATCTCGCCTCTTTTTACTGCCTTACCAACAGTGGTTTTTACTCTTACCATATGACCATAGAGGGTCTCATATCCGTATCCATGATTAATTATTACGTGATTGCCATAACCATCACCGGAATTTCCTGCCAGACTTACCGTACCATCGGCCGTAGCATAAATCGGCGTGCCCTGGGGTGCTGCAAAATCTAATCCTGCATGTAGTTTGGTGGTCTTATACACCGGATCGATACGGTAACCAAAACCCGATGCAATTCGGTTCAGGTCCTTATTGCTCACAGGTTGAATAGCGGGCGTATGCGATAATAATTGTTCTTTATTACGCACCAGCAGATCCACTTCTCCGTAAGATTTTTTTTGAGCAGCAATGCGACTTTTTATATTATTCAGGATCTCATTGATAGAAGCGATCAGTTGATGATCCTTTAATTTTTCCACGGTTTCCACTTCCTTTTTATTGGCCAGCTCTCTTGCCCTGGCACTATCCGGAATAGGATTGGCTTCAAAAATGGCCCGATATACATCGTTATCCCTTTTTTCCAGTTCCTTCATTTCTGCCTGCATGGAAAGAAGGTCTGTTTCCAGATCCTGATAATTTTCTCTGAGCTCACGATTTTGTTGTTGTAATATTTTTTCCTTTGGAGAGCCTATGAACTGGAAGGCAGCGTAAGAAATTATAAGTGCAGTAACTATGGCGGCAGCAATGAATCCGAACACTCGCAAAAGCTTCACCCTCAAAGGGGTTTCCAGCTTTTCGTAACGTAGAGAATTGGTATTATAGTAATACTTTATCTTCTTCATCGGCCCAACCTCTGGCATTTTAAATGCCAGTTTAAACTTTTACCTTTGCGTCCCGTGGAGAAAGACGGGGTTGACAAATATAATCCCTTAAAATTCATTATTACAAGGGAATTTACCATTACAATTTTCCATAAAGCTTATGACCAGCGCAGAAATTAGACAAGCTTTTCTAGATTTTTTTAAAACAAAAGGGCACCTGATTGTTCCTTCAGCACCCATCGTTGTTAAGAATGATCCTACCCTTATGTTTACGAATGCGGGGATGAATCAGTTTAAGGATTATTTCCTGGGAAATAAACCTGCACCCGTATCGCGAATTGCCGATACACAGAAATGTCTTCGTGTAAATGGCAAGCATAATGACCTCGAAGAAGTGGGGGTAGATACCTATCATCATACCATGTTTGAGATGCTGGGAAACTGGAGTTTTGGTGATTATTTTAAAAATGAGGCAATTGAATGGAGTTGGGAATTACTTACAAAGATCTATAAGATCGATACCAGCCGGCTCTATGCTACCGTGTTTGAAGGAGATGTAAAGGAAGGTATACCAGCATCAAAGGTCGCATTGGAAAAATGGAAGACCCTTCTTCCTGATCCCAAAACACAGATCGTATTCGGAAATAAAAAAGATAATTTCTGGGAGATGGGTGATACTGGACCCTGCGGTCCCTGCAGTGAGATCCATGTTGATCTTCGGAGCGATGAGGAAAGAAAAAAAATGCCCGGATATTTATTGGTGAATAAAGATCATCCGCAGGTGATCGAGATTTGGAACAATGTATTTATTCAATTCAACAGAAAAAAAGACGGCAGCCTGGAGCCATTACCCGCTACACATGTTGATACAGGAATGGGCCTTGAAAGATTAGTGAGGGTATTACAAAAAAAGACCTCTAATTACGATACCGATATTTTTACCGGAAGTATAGCAGAAACAGAAAAGATCACCGGAAAAAAATATGATGGAAGTGATACCAGGGAAGCGGTAGCCTTCCGTGTGATCGGCGATCATATACGCGCTATCAGTTTTACAATAGCCGATGGACAATTACCTTCTAATACAGGCGCGGGTTATGTGATAAGACGCATTCTTCGTCGTGCAGTACGCTATTATTATACTTACCTGGATCATAAGCAACCGTTGCTTACTAAATTGGTACCGGTACTGGCCAAACAATTTGAACATGTATTTCCTGAATTAGAACAGCAGGTAGATTTTGTGAGTAAGGTGGTGAAGGATGAAGAAGAAGCATTTCTTAGAACCCTGGATAAAGGATTGAAAAGAATGGATGATATCATTAAGAATGCGAAGAATAAAATGATTGCCGGAAAAGACGCGTTTGAATTATATGATACGTTTGGATTTCCTGTGGATCTAACGCGATTGATCGCTTCAGAGAATTCACTGACTGTGGATGAAGCAGGATTTGAGTCGGAGATGAAACAACAGAAAGATCGCAGTCGCGCCGCTACCAGTATTGACGCAGGTGACTGGATCGAATTAAAAGCCGGCAGAAATGAATTTGTTGGATATGATAGTCTGGAAGCAAAGACCTCCGTATTAAAATACCGGAAGGTAACAGCAAAAGGAAAAGAAGGATATCAACTAGTATTGGCCAAAACCCCATTCTACGCTGAGAGCGGCGGACAGGTAGGGGACAAAGGAGTATTGGAATTTGGAGATAGTACCATAGGGGTACTGGATACAAAAAAAGATTATGACCTGATCATACATTTTACTGATGCTGTTCCCGCTGATCTGAGTGGAGAGCTGATCGCTAAGGTGAATGAGGATAAAAGAAAACATACAGCTCTTCATCATTCTGCTACACATCTGCTTCATGCAGCTTTGAGAAACGTTTTGGGTATGCATGTGGCGCAGAAAGGATCATTGGTAAATGAGGAGCATCTTCGTTTTGACTTCTCTCATTTCGCAAGAGTTACCGAAGAAGAGACCCGGAAGATAGAGCAGTTGGTCAATGGAAAAATAAGAGAGAATATTCCGGTATTTATAAATGAAATGTCAAAGGACGAGGCTATGAAACTGGGTGCTATGGCTTTGTTTGGAGAAAAATATGGCGACAGGGTAAGAGTGGTGGTGATGGATGCTGATTATTCTGTAGAACTTTGCGGAGGTACGCACGTGGGACATACAGGTGAACTTGGGTTATTTAAGATCAGTTCAGAATCTGCGGTTGCAGCAGGTGTGCGCCGAATCGAGGCAGTTTGTGGATCGGCTGCAGAAAATTATATGCAGGAGCAACTTGATGTATTAGCCAAACTGCGTGAATCATTAAAAAATCCAAAGGATCTGAATAAAGCCATCGAATCATTGCAGGAGGAGAATGCTGATTTAAAAAAGCATCTGGAATCTATGGAGGCGAGGCACCTGGTAAAGGTGCGTAATGAGATCATGGAAAAAGATGAGATCATTGATGGCGTAAATTTTATCGGAGCCATAGTGGAAGTGAGTGGTGTAGACGCGTTAAAGAAATTATGTTTTGATCTGAAGAATCATCTTCGTGATCATGTGGCGGTGCTTTGCGTAAATCTTGGAGGTAAACCTTATGTAGCTATTGGAATTTCTGATACAGTAGTAGCTGCAAAAGGATTAGATGCAGGCAAACTGATCAAGGAAAAAATTGCACCCCTTATTAAAGGCGGCGGTGGTGGACAGAAAAATTTGGCAACTGCCGGAGGAATGGATAGCTCGAAGTTGAAGGAAGTAATTGAAGTGGTCAGAGAGAGTTTAGGCAGGCCCTAAGCTCTAACCAAATTGTACCATGAATGTAGGATTAGAAACAAAGCGGTTGTACTTCAGGGAATTCACCATGGATGATGCTGGGTTGTTATTGGACCTGAACAGCGATCCGGAGGTAACGCGCTATACGCTGGATCCGATGTTGGATATTGAGCAGGCCAGAAAAGTATTAGAACAGGCCATTTTGCCCCAATACGCATTATATAATTATGGAAGGTGGGTTGTGCATCATAATTTAAATTAACATTTCCGAAACATTTCGTATTTCCAAAAATCCCCTTATATTTGACCTACGAAACTTACCGTAGTATCAAAAATAAATATGAAGCATATGAAGAAGTATCGATTGAGCCTGTTACTGATCACCCTGATCTCTCCCCTGATCATTTTTGCACAGGAAGAAAAAGTGACCACGAATGATAAAGGAGATAAAGGCGATAAGAAAGAGGCCCAAACTATTATTATTACCCGCAAAGACGTAGGTAAGGATAAGGAGAATATGATCGTGGAAGTGAAAGATGATAAGATATATGTCAACGGTAAATTAGTCGATGAAAAAAATAAAAATAGTAATGTAACGGTGAAAGTGGTGAAGGTAAAGGATGCGGAAAATTTCCGTTATCCCAGGGCTAGAACTTTTGGAGCTCCTTCCGGAGATTTTGATTTTAATTTTTCCACTGATAAGGCCATGCTTGGAGTTACTACGCAACAAGTAGAAGGCGGCGTGGAAGTACAAAGTGTGACCAAAGGAAGTGGTGCGGAAAAAGCAGGCATAAAGGAAAAGGATATCATTACAATGATCGATGGCGACAAGATCGAGGATCCTGATGATCTTACTGAATCTGTTCAAAAACATAAGGCGGGTGACAAGATCTCTGTGACACTGTTGCGGGATAAAGAAGAAATGAAAGTTTCTGCTGAGCTTACTGCATGGAAAGGCAGTATGAATAAGGGTATAACCTATTTCAAGAATTTTAATATTGATATGGGCGATATGGAAAGATATCTTCCACGCACACCTATAGCGCCAAAGATTTGGACAGGAAACGGCCCTAAATTGGGACTGTCAATACAGGATAGTGATGATGGAAAAGGTGTGAAGGTGACTGAAGTGGACCAGGAAGATAGTTATGCTTTAAAAGCAGGACTTAAAGTAGACGATGTCATTATTGAAGGAGAAGGAAAGACCATTAATAATGCTGATGATATGGTAAATCTGATTCGTCAAAGTAAGGATAAGGTCAACATTACATTAAAAGTAGTACGTAAAGGAAAGCCCCAGGATATTGTAGTGAAGATGCCAAGAAAACTCCGTACAGCCGATCTTTAAAATAACGTCGGTATAGCCATGAAAGACCTGCATAAAAGCGGGTTTTTTTTATTCTGCTATGCAAAGTTTGTCTTATCATTTGACCCCGCTTTATACGGGGCTGCTTTTGCTTAATTTTGTCCGATGGCAGATGCTTCTGAATACGAGATAGTGGTGGGATTAGAAGTACACGCGCAATTAAATACGCGCAGTAAATTATTTTGTGGCGACAGTACAAATTATGGATCTCCACCCAATACCCAGGTTAGCGCTATTTCTCTGGCTCATCCCGGCACCTTGCCAAAAATGAACCGCCAGGCTATTGAATATGCTATTGCATTAGGGATGGCCTGTCATTGCGAGATCAGTCGTGAAAATTATTTCGCCCGGAAAAATTATTTCTATCCGGATCTTCCCAAAGGATATCAGGTATCTCAGCATACCACTCCTATCTGCAGGGAAGGATATCTTTCTATTCAGTTAAATGGAGAAGAAAGGAAAATTCGCCTGAACCGAATTCATCTTGAAGAGGATGCAGGCAAAAGCATTCATGATGCTGATCCCGATAGCACATGCATTGATCTGAACAGGGCAGGAACTCCTCTTGTAGAGATCGTTACCGAACCTGATATCCGCAGTTCAGAAGAGGCGTTTGCTTTTTTAACCAGCATTCGACGCAGACTTCGTTATCTCGGAGTTTGTGATGGTAATATGGAAGAAGGAAGTCTTCGCTGTGACGCTAATATATCTGTTAGGAAAAAGGGAGTTACCAGTTTAGGAATAAGAACAGAGATCAAAAATCTAAATTCTATCCGTCACGTAAAAAAAGCCATTGATGCTGAAGCTGCCCGTCAGATCGAACTTTTAAATAAGGGAGAAAGGGTGATACAGCAGACCCGGAGTTTTGTTGCAGCAGAGGGAAGCAGTTTTGCCATTAGAGATAAAGAAGATGCGGATGATTATCGGTATTTTCCTGAACCGGACCTGACTCCATTTCATATATCAGAGGATCAGCTTTCATCTATAGCATCAGGCTTGCCTCGTTTGGCGGAGCAGCGGATGATCAGCTATATCAAAGAGCTTCAGTTATCAGAATATGATGTAGCCCTGCTTACAGATGAAAAATCTTTATCAGATTATTTTGATGAGCTGGTGGAAGAACATCCAGCCATAAAGCCAAAAAGTTTTGCCAACTGGTTATCTGGCCCCGTAAAAGGCTGGTTAAATGAGGAAGGAAAAGAAATGGAGGATTTCCCCTTATCAGCAAGTCAGCTGGCATCACTAATCGTATTGGTAGAAAAAGGTCGCTGTAGTTTTACTGCCGCTTCAGGAAAATTATTCCAGGAATATTTAAAACAACCCAATTCTTCTGCAGAAGAACTAGCTGAGCAACTTAATTTATTACAGGTATCCGATAGTTCCAGCATTGAACCTGTGATTGAAGCAGTATTAAAAAAAATGGCAGGGAAAGTGGAAGAGTATAAGAAGGGCAAAAAAGGTTTACTG
>JAYTXP010000192.1:0-1866 GCA_043742885.1 Chitinophagaceae bacterium
GTCTGCTTCATATCCACCTGTTTCTTGATTTCATAATAGCCCCTTTCCTTGGCTGGAAGCACTTCCAGTTGTTTCTGAGAAGCCCCGCTGTTTGAACGGAGGGCATCCATGGTTTTCAAAAAAGATTTTTTGATATTGGTCAGGTTCTCAATTAGATTGACGCGGGTCTTCTCTACCTGCGAATTAATTTCCAGCATGACCGGATTATTGGGAGGAATATTACTTTCTTTTAACCCCTGCCTTTCCATCTGCAATTGGTTAAAATTGGCTATTAGTCCATTCAGGGTAGGATCTGTAAGTCCCAGTGAAGAAGGTACCATTACCGGGCTATAAACATTATTTTTATCCCGGAGATAGCCTTCAATAAATTCAGCGGTTGTATTCTGAAGTTGTAAGTTATTGATCGATTTATCCGACTCGCTGATATTACTGAAATAAGCACTGGACTGTTTATCCATATCGATCAGGTTATTCGCCTGCGTATATTGAAGCAACCGGTCCTGTACGGAATCCAATTCTTTCCCCAGGATCTGTATGCGGCCATCAATGAAGGCCAGGGTGGAATCAGAAGTACGGTTTTTTAATTCCCTGGTATAGTCGCCATATTCATTCATCAATTGATTGATCACATCAGCGGCAAGTATGGGACTGGTACTTTGCATACTCAAATTAAGAATTCCGGTTCCTGAGGCTTTTGGTGCCACTAAGATGGCCGACGCAAAGGCAGCCGCCGCTTCACCGGTCGGAGAATAAACAATTGAGTACTGAGCCGAATAAAAATCAACGTTACTGTTTTTACTAATGCGGAAAGTACCAAAATCATTGCGGAAAACTCTTCCTAAAGGAATATCGACCGGCTCTTTATTGATTCTGACGGTACCATTTTTGCTGAACCGAAGTTTAAGCGTGAATGCCCTATCTGAGTCGGAAAGCGAAAATGCTTCGAAAATATAGGGAGTTTGTTTGTAGTTGTTTTGTGTTTTGATCTTTCCTTTTACAAAGTAACTGAATTGCAGATTCCTTTTCTGTACAACACGGGCCATCAACCCTTTTGATTTCAATACCTCGATCTCACTTTGGATATTCTGGCTTTTGCTTCCGCCAAAAATATCATCATATTTATCATTTCTACCTCCCTGAGCTTCCGTTTTTATGACCAGCGTGGCAGTGGTACTATAGATAGGTGTAGCATAGCGCAGATAGGCGTAGGCGCCAAATAAAGCCAGCGCCACCGATAATACGAATACTGGCAGAAACCGGACATATTTATAAAAAAGATCCCGGAGGCTCAGTCCCCAGAGCTCCGATTTGTTATTAGTTTGATTTCCGTTAGCTGACGGTTCTTGCATGTAAGGAAGGGATTATTATTTAGAGTTAGTTCTTTATAAAAATATTGGCCATGGTAGCTGCCACCGTAACAAGTGTAAAGGCAAAAGATATTTTTTGTATGGTCCTGGCCTGCTCCGAATCTTTTTGTCTTCTGTTCGTTTCGTCTACAATTACCACATCATTCTGCGCCAGGTAATAATACGGTGATTCAAACATTTTAGTGGAAGAAAGATCAATAAAGCCCACTTCTCTTTTGCCATTGCTTTCGCGGTATACCTTGATCACCGATTTTTTACCAAAATCGGTAATACCTCCTGCCATGCCTACGGCTTCGAGTACTGTAAGTTTATCCGTAGGTACAGATATTACTCCTTGTTGGCCTACTTGTCCCAGCATAGTGACTTTAAAATTGGACAATCTAACCACTACCGTTGGATCCATCAGCAATTCCACCGGCTGGGTCAGTCTTTTTTTTATCTCAGCCGACAGGGCTGATTTTGTCATTCCTTCTGCGTGGATCAATCCCAGGCGATGATG
>JAYTXP010000193.1:0-2683 GCA_043742885.1 Chitinophagaceae bacterium
ATGAGTTCAATGGTGCTCTGATCAATAAGATCCCCTTATTCAAAAAATTAAAACTTCAGGAAATAGCCGGGGGAGGGTTTCTTTATGCACCGGAAAGAAATTTAAAATACGCAGAATTTTTCGCTGGACTTGAACGCGTATTCAAATGGCCCTTCAATCCATTGGCCAGGGTTAAGCTCGGCGCTTATTTGGTTACCTCGGTGGCAAATAAATTCAATAACCCTGTTCAGTTTAAGATCGGCCTGACTACATGGGACAGGTTCCGGAATCGCTGGAGATGATGTTGTATTAATTTTAGATCACTTATGTATGGTCTCAAAAATAGCCAGTGCCTTTCGCATACTCAGTGAATCATTTCCCTTTCCAAAAGCATGAATGCTGGAACTAGAATCTTTTATAATGGTTTGTACGAACCAGGAACTATCACAGATAAATATTTTCCAATTACGAGCGCTATCCAGCAAATTGGATGAAACTGAGTCTACCAGGCAGTTGGAACCACTGGGTTCAAATTCTGTAGGGGAGTGGCCAAGATACATGCCACATGCATAAACGGGTTTAGCCAGGGTATCCTGGGGCATAAAATAATAGACCGTATAATCTGCACCCCCTTTTTCGCGAACCGCATAAGAGTCAGGCAGCGTAACAAAATATTCCGTTTTGCCTATACGGGTCTCTGTGCTTTTTGTCTTTTTGTCTTTTTCTCCGGGAACGTCTTTGCAGGCGACCAGTGAACTAATAATAACAATGGCAAGGAGAGATTTTTTCATAGCCGCTAAGATAAGAATAACAACTATGATAGATCGATCCCTGCCATTTTTATCGGGCAAAAACTTCTGAATTAACTTCTCTGGCTCTCTTCGTAGGTAGGTCCGTAAAGTCCGGGAGGAACATTTCCGGAAGCACGTAGATGAGCTACCATTTCACCACGATGATGATAAAGGTGATTGAACAGAAAACCACGAACCACCTCTATACGGGGCATCGGTGGAAACAGGGCATCAGCGCCACCCATCACCATTTTCCACTCCTTAAACATATCCTCATCTTTTGCTTTTTGTAAAGCAGCTCTTGCATTCACCAGATTGGCTTCAAATTTTTCAACAATGTTTGATGCTTTGCTGATATCGCCTTTATCATATTTGTATGTCGCCATATCAAATACATCCTGATGAAGGGTGCCATCGTACCAGTTATACACTTCAGCAATATGAGAAGCCAGCTGACCAATACTCCAGGAGAAGGACTGTGGCTTATAGCCCAATGCTGAATCAGGAATCGCGGACAATAATTTTCTTGTGTTGGTGGCTTCGTATTCGAATTCACCTTGAAGAGATTGAACAATCATTATATATGGTTTAAAGTTTAGAGAATAAAGTTTAGGCTTGCCAGCCAGTAAATGACAATTATGTTGATTATTTAAGAATAGAAAAGTATGAAATATTTTGATGTAAAGAGGATACTGACTATTAATTGATTGTTGCCTGGTCTCCCCCCAGCTGTTCAATCGTTTTTTTGGCCAGTGCCAGCCGGATCCTTTTATTCTTCTCCACCAATTTATGAATGGCTCATTTCTCCACTTTATGGTGAAGCGGAATTAAAAGGGCGGCGATGCAAACCAGGGCAAGAAGGATAAATATGGGACTATGCCCAGTGATACGCTCCAGAAAAGGGTGCAGTAAAAGATTCAGGAACTCAAAAACGATGATAAGTGTGATGATGCCCAAAAACTTTATGGTTTTACTATTGGTAATAAAGCTATGGCTCAGCATCAGGAATAAGGTCAGCAGGCTGAGTATGCCAATAGCAATAATAATATATTGAAGATTCTGCCTGTTTGTTTCCCTGGCCGAGTTCTGTTTTTCTGAATCTTTCTACAGGATTTGTGGTATGGTCCAGTGAGCGTTTCATGCTGTCAATGGCAGGCATCTGGGCAAAGGCAGTTTGAAATAAAATAAAAATTAACGAAAAGCAGTATGATCTTTTCATTTCATTTAGCATGTTTTGGGGGGAACAATATCTTTGTAAAAGATAGGCAGAACTATTCAGAATTTACCACCTGGCCACTATCTTGAAATTTACCAGTCTGGGTGTAAGACGATTTGGCAGAAGGTATACTGTGTTGGAAAAATCTTTTATCAGTAAATAGGAAATTGTATTTGCACGGTCTATGATATTGAATACTTCCAGGCTGGCCCAGATATTATCAAAATTCCGGAAGGGGGAATGGGAGCGGCGCTTGCTTCGGTCATCATCCATAAGCAATGCGGAAAATCCAATGTCTGCCCGTATATACGGATTAATGAACGCGGCATTTCTGTATTTCACAGAGCCGGGAATATTATAAGGCATATTACTGCCATAAATTAAATTCAGATAAACCTTGAAGTTCTTATTTGTTGCCAGATAATCTGAAAAATACATTCCAAAAGTGATCCGGCGATCTGTTGGACGACGCAGATAACCATTTTGTACTGTGCTGGAATCTATAGGCTGATTCAATGAATCCAGTTTGTATACTTTAAAATAATCATCCCGTATATCCTCAGAGGTTTTCATGATGCCCAGGCTTATCCAGCTTTCCGCATCTGGAACTAATTCTCCATGAAGACGCATTTCTATTCCCGCAGCATAGGCCTTGGCGCTATTCTCTCCATAATACCTCAAACGTACATTGTCAACA
>JAYTXP010000194.1:0-4430 GCA_043742885.1 Chitinophagaceae bacterium
TGAAGAATATAATCAAGATGACCAGGCACATAATGAATTTTGTTACATCATGATGGTAAAATTCAAACTGCTCTAGTTTGAAAAGATGCTGGATATTCATCATATCACCTGTTATCAGATTATCCATTCCAATCACATGATACCCTTCTTTTATAAACCGGTCACAAAGATGCGAACCTAAAAATCCGGCTGCCCCTGTGATCAGTACTCTCTTTCTATCCTGTTTTGTTACACTCATTTCATCAATTTAATTTTTTATTACCTTTTCTCTTCCTACACTTTCATAATGAAATCCAAGATCTTTCATGGTTGAAAGATCAAAAAGATTTCTTCCATCGAAAATGGCTTTATTCTTCAATGACGATACCATTTTTTCAAACTGCGGCATTCTGAACTCATTCCATTCTGTAGCAATTATCAGGGCATCGGCACCATTCAGGGCCGCGTACTGGTCATCAGCATATTTGATCTTATCACCTACCTCCTCCTGAACATTCTTCATGGCTTCCGGATCAAATGCAGTCACTGTTGCCCCTTCGCTAAGCAGCGCGTTAATGATATACAATGCCGGCGCTTCCCGAATATCATCGGTATTGGGTTTAAATGCAAGACCCCAGAGTGCGAAATGTTTTCCTTTCAGATCTCCATTGAAATATTTTTTTATACCAGGGATCAGATGAAGTTTCTGATCTTCGTTCACCTGCATTACGGCACTTAAAATGCGAAAATCATAATTTACTTCTGAAGAGGACCATACAAGTGCCTGTACATCCTTAGGGAAACAGGAACCTCCATAACCAATTCCCGGAAATAGAAAACGTTTACCAATTCTGTCATCGCTTCCAATTCCTTTTCTCACCATATCTACATCCGCGCCCAGCAATTCGCACAATTTTGCTACCTCATTCATAAAACTGATCTTAGTAGCCAGAAAAGAATTTGCTGCGTATTTGGTTAGCTCAGCAGATTTTTCATCCATATAGATCACCGGATTTCCCTGACGAACAAACGGAGCATACAGATCTCCCATCAGTTTGCGGGCTCTTTCAGATACGACCCCTATTACCACACGATCGGGTTTCATGAAATCATCAACGGCAACACCTTCACGAAGAAATTCCGGATTGGATACCACATCAAATTCTCCTTTATAATTTTCACTGATCGCAGATCTCACTTTATCTGCAGTTCCCACTGGTACTGTACTCTTATCTACGATCACTTTATAGTCCTTGATAATTTTACCTAGGTCATTTGCCACGCCTAGAATATACCGAAGATCTGCACTTCCATCTCCTCCGGGAGGCGTTGGAAGAGCCAGAAAAATAAGTATTGCATCTTTAACTCCTTCTTCGAGGCTGGTGGTGAAATGCAACCGTTTCTCTTTTACATTTCTTAAAAAAAGTTTTTCCAACCCTGGCTCAAAAATGGTGATCTCCCCATTGCTGAGCTTATTCACTTTACTTACGTCAATATCAACGCATATGACGTCATTGCCTGTTTCCGCAAAACAGGTGCCTGTCACCAATCCTACATAACCTGTTCCAACAATTGCGATCTTCATTCGTTTTTTTTAATTATTTAAAAAGGATAAAACCTGTTCGCTTATATAATTCAGTTGATCATTATCCAGTTCAGTATGTACTGGCAATGAGATCACACGCTGTGTGAGCGCATCTGTTACTGGCAATTCTTTCGACCCAACTCCAAATTGCTCAAACATTTTTTGTTTATGCCCGGGAACCGGGTAATAGATCATCGAAGGCACCTGTTTGCTTGCCAGGTATTCTTTTAGTCCATCTCTTTTAGCAGGATCAACTTGAATAGTGTACTGATGAAACACATGCGTAGCATAATCCGCCCGGTAAGGAGTAACAATTCCAGGGTGAGAAGCAAATGCCTTATCATAATGATCCGCAGCAGCGATTCTGGCACTGATATATTCGTCCAGAAAACGAAGCTTGATATTTAGTATCGCAGCCTGAATAGAATCCAGTCGGCTATTGCAACCAACTACATCATGATAATATTGTCTGCTCTGACCATGATTAGCGATCATCTTCATTTTTCCTGCCAGTGAATCATCATTGGTAAATAATGCTCCTCCATCTCCAAATGCACCTAAATTCTTTGAAGGATAAAATGAAGTGGCTCCTATATGTCCGATGGTCCCGGTTTTTTTTCGCTGACCAGTTGAAAAATGATAATCGCTACCTATTGCCTGTGCATTGTCTTCAATAACATAAAGACCATGCCTGATCGCAATATTCATTATTCGTTCCATTTCAGCTGCATGACCATAAAGATGCACTGGCACGATTGCACGAGTACGGGGTCCGATTGCTTTTTCAATAGCCGAGGGATCTATGCAATAAGTGAGTGGGTCAACATCTACAAATACAGGAGTCAGTCGAAGTAACGCGATCACCTCTGTTGTTGCGATATAGGTAAAAGAAGGAGTGATCACTTCATCACCCGGGCTCAGGCCCAGGGCCATCATGGCGATCTGAAGTGCATCTGTACCATTCGCGCAGGGAATAGTATGACCGGCACCTAAATAACTATTCAAATGGGCCGTAAAATCCTGCACTGCTTTTCCATTGATAAAGGCCGTACTTTCCATTACATCCAGCACAGCCTTATCAACTTCCTGCTTTATTTTGTAGTACTGGGTCTTAGTATCGACCATTTGGATAGGACGCATGTTACTCGCTGGTTACTGGTTATTGGTCAATTTGACCCGAAAAGCATTGCAATGGTGTGTTTGCCAGCCTTTCGCCGAAGGTCAGGCAAAAATAGTAAAATAGGCTTAGTTTAGACCCTGTATTCTATCATAAATTACTTGGCAGTACTTCTTTATAATATAATTCTTTTTTTGTTCCGATCTGGCATCTTCATTGCTTCCTGGTTCAACCCCAAAGCGAAAAAATGGAGCCAGGGTCGCAAGGGCATTATAGACAGGCTGCAAAAAGCCATTCCGCCCAATGAAAAGCTGATATGGATGCATTGCGCCTCACTTGGTGAATTTGAACAGGGTCGGCCGGTAATTGAAGAACTGAAGAATAATTTCCCCAACTACCGTATACTTCTTACGTTTTTTTCACCATCAGGATATGAATCGAAAAATAATTATTCCGGTGTGGATTGGGTGTTTTATCTGCCACTGGATGGTCCCGAAACGGCCAGAAGATTCCTGGAAATCACTCATCCTTCCCTTGTGATCTTTGTGAAATATGAATTCTGGTATTATTATTTAAAAAAGATCAGTTACAGAAAAATACCATTGATACTTATTTCTGCTTTGTTCAGGCAGGATATGTCTTTCTTCAAATGGTATGGCGGCTTACAACAAAAAATGTTGTCAAGATTCGATCATTTATTTGTGCAGAATCAGTCTTCTTTGGAATTACTAAATAGCATCGGCTTAAGGGAGATCAGTAGTATTTCAGGCGATACCAGGTTCGATCGTGTGCAACAGATCGCTTATCATAGTGAAGCAATTCCCCTGATTGAAAATTTCATCCAAACAGAAAAATGCATTGTGGCGGGAAGTACCTGGCCCGAAGATGAAGATCTCTTAATTAATAGCTGGCAATCGCTGAATCATTTGCCACTTAAATGGATCATAGCTCCGCATAAAATTTCTTCAAAACACATCAATAATCTAAAACAGGCTTTTAAAGGAGCCATTCTTTATTCTGAACTGGCCAGTGATACAAGCCGCAATAGCAAGGTACTTATTATTGATAATGTGGGAATGCTATCCAGGTTATATCGATATAGCTGGATTAGTTATGTAGGAGGAGGTTTTATAAAAATGGGAGTGCATAATGTGCTGGAACCGGCAGCCTATTCCAAACCGGTTATCATTGGTCCGTTTTATAAAAAATATCAGGAAGCAGTAGGCCTTGTGAATGCTGGTGGAGCAATTGTAGTTGAGAATAAAGAGCAGCTCATTCAGCTTATTCAAAATCTGATTGAAGACAAACAGCGTTATGAAATTACAGCCAAGGCTTCAGGAAAATTCGTGAAGGAGCAGTCTGGTGCCACTGGAAAGATCATGGATTATATTCAGGAAAAACGTCTTTTGACCAGCTGATAAAATTGCTTAACGGCATGCTCGTCATCTTTCCATCCAAGTTTCACTTTAAGTTCGCGCGTGATCCAGTATTCGGCCTCAGGGTAAATATTAAAACTGTTGATGGTTTTAAGGCAACGATCATACATGTTTTCATCTCCTCGAAACAGATCATTGATAAATAAAAACCGATCGTTTATTCCAATAGCTTTTCTAAGATCCTTTACTGGTGTTTCCTTTAACACTTCTATTAATTCAGTTTTTCCCTGTTTTAATTTATCATTCAACGACTCTTCATTCCTGCCTCTGTCGTTCACTTCCTTTTCTCTTGTTTGAATAGCCAGCGTAGGAA
>JAYTXP010000195.1:0-7994 GCA_043742885.1 Chitinophagaceae bacterium
CCAGTAGAAAATTAGGCTATTGTGTATCACGTACCATGCAGATCGCGCAACGCTTATATGAAAACGGATATATCACTTATATGCGTACCGACAGTGTGAACCTGAGCAATACTGCATTGGGTGATATCACGAATACGGTGAAAAGCATGTACGGAGAAGAATATCATCAGTTCCGTCGTTATAAGAATAAAAATGAATCCGCACAGGAAGCGCACGAAGCGATACGTCCTACATTCATGAGCAATGGCTCCATTCAGGAAGCAGAATGGGCCAGGCTTTATGAATTGATCTGGAAAAGAACAATGGCCAGCCAGATGGCTGATGCGGAATTAGAAAAGACCACAGCGAAAATCGCGATCTCTACCAATAAAGAAGAATTAAGCGCGACAGGTGAAGTATTGAAATTTGATGGATTTCTGAAAGTATACCGCGAGGATAAAGATGAAGATGAACTGGAAGAAGAAGCCAATGAAGGAATGTTACCACCAATTACGGTGGGACAAGATCTTCAATTAAAAGAAATGAAAGCGACTGAAAGATTTAGTCGCCCGCCAGCAAGATATTCAGAAGCAGCGTTGGTGAAAAAAATGGAAGAGCTGGGAATCGGAAGACCCTCTACTTATGCACCTACCATATCTACCGTTTTGAAAAGAGGTTATGTAGAAAAAAGAGATAAGGAAGGAATGCAGCGAAATTTCACCATATTATCTCTGAAAAATGATAAAATAAACCAGGAAGTATCAGTAGAGAATACCGGCGCGGAGAAATCCAAACTATTTCCTTCCGACCTTGGACTGGTGGTAACGGATTTCCTGATCCAGTATTTTGATGATATCATGGATTATGGATTTACGGCACGCATTGAAGGAGAGTTTGATGAAGTAGCAGAAGGGAAATTGAAATGGAACTCAATGATCCTTGATTTCTATAGCCCTTTTAAAAAGGATGTAGAAAAGACCATTGAAACGGCCGAAAGAATAAAAGGGGAAAGGATATTGGGTGAAGATCCTGAATCGGGCAAACCGGTGATCGCACGTATGGGACGGTATGGCGCGATGATACAGATAGGCGTTGCAGATGAAAATGATAAACCAAGATTTGCGAAGATCCCGACAGGGCAAAGCATTGAGACCATCAGCTTTGATGAAGCGATGAAATTATTTGCACAGCAGGGTACTCTTGGACAATATGAGGAAAGAGATGTTTCTGTGGGTGTTGGAAGATTTGGACCTTATGCGAAATGGGGAGATGAATATGTTTCCATTCCAAAGGGAACTGATCTGGCCCTGGTAGATTTTGACAGAGCGGTGGAATATATTAAGATCAAACAGCTGGCAGACGCGCCTGTAGGTAGTTATGATGGAAAAAATATCACTAAAGGAAAAGGAAGATTTGGTCCTTATATTAAGTGGGACGGCATGTTCATCAATGTGCCCCGTCGTTATAATTTCGAAAAGCTGGCGCAGGAAGAAATGAATGAACTGATAGGTGCCAAAGTTAAAAAAGAAGTCAATCGTTATATACAACGCTGGGCTGATGATCATATATCAGTGGAAAATGCAAGATGGGGCCCTGTCATTAAATTCGGGAAGAAGATTATTCGTATGCCGAAGAAAGCAGACGATACTAAATATACAGCAGAAGATGCGGCATCCTTTACGTTAGAACAGGTCAAGGGATTTATTGAAGCGGAGATTCCGGGAGCTTTTACAAAGAAGAGCCGAGTTAAGAAGGCAGCGAGTACTAAAAAAGCAGCGACGAAGAAGAAAGCGGCGCCTAAGAAGAAGAAATAAGTTGGCTGAATTTAAAAATAGAACACGAATTACACTAAATATCCATTCGCTTCGCTCACAGATGAGGCATCACCATAACTCCCCACTCTCAACTCACCATGGCGATATATAAAGCAGTACTGTAACTAAAAGCAGCAGTATGCCGGCATAGCGCCAGGCAAAATACAGGTTCTGTTTAGGGGATTTCTCCATGACTTTCCAGAAGCTAAAAGCGTTCCAAATTGTACATTGTGGAAAATTCTGAACCATGAAAAGGGATTATTGGGAGAAGATGGCGCAATCTTACGAAGATGAAATCTTTGATGTTCGTAAAAACGACCGGAAAAAACACATTACAAAAGCCATTCTTGATCTGGCATCCCCTTCAAAAACAGTCATAGATATTGGTTGCGCTGTTGGAAAATGGTTACCTCTTCTCTCTCCTGTTTACAAAGAAGTCATCGCCTTAGATATTTCTCAGAAAAATCTGGACATTGCAAAAGAGCTATACCCCCGATTAATAAATATCAAATATGTAAGGGCTGATATGTCGGGCAACACAAAATTAAAACGCTCTGATGTTGGAATTTGTATAAATGCCATCCTAACTCCTAAACAAAAAGACCGCGATATTTTTTTTAAAGGTCTTAAAGGCTGCCTGAAAAAAGGAGGGCATATCATTCTTACGGTTCCAGCTATGGAATCCTGGTTGCTTACCAGTATTCTTCAGCACAAATACAAAATTGATCCGGGACATTTCAAGGCTGAAAAAAAATCAAAGGAGGCTATCCGAAAATGGAACAATATCCGCCAGGGAAATGCAGATATCGATGAGGTTCCGCATAAACATTATCTGCAGGAAGAAATGGATCTTTTATTAAGTAAGGAAGGTTTTACAGATCTCCGTTTTGAAAAAATAGAATATGAATGGTCCACTGAATTTCATAAAGCTCCGAAATGGCTGAAAGAACCCAGGCCTTGGGATTGGATGGTTGTTGGAAAGCTTAGAGGTTAGAGGGGAGGTGAGAGGTGAGGGTCACCACGAATGAGCGAAGCGAATGGATATTTAGTGTAATGGCTGTTTTTGTATTTATTGTTATTGGCTGTTATTTGTGCTATTCGTGCAATTAGTGTAATTCGTGACCGGCTGTTTTCAAAACAATTCGTGACCGGCTGTCAATGCATAAACCGCAAAACTCGCCAGCCAATGCTCTCCCCCATACTCCCCACTCACCACATGAGGAAGAGCAGCTGCCAGATGATCATAGGCCGACTTCATTAATATTTTTTTTCGTGGATCATTAGCAGAAAGTGTTTTTGCTAATGCATTCATGCACCAGCTACGACTAAAACAAAGACCGTCAAGATGTACGATCTGCAAATCAGTTCTGTCGGAAACCAACGGAAGAACCGTTAAATGCTTTAGCGAAGCCAGACTCACGAATTTATCAAACCAGGTTCTGAACTCACCTGCTGAAAGCACCATACGCATTAGGTCAGCCTCTTCCAATGTAGGCGAAAGAAAATCAGATCCGTTAGGCTCCCAGGTAGTGGGAGAATTTCGATCTTTGAGAAACAGACTGCGTGAAGATTTTATAATGGCTGATTCAAAATTTAGATCTCCTTCCGCGCGCGCATATTGAAGTGCCAGTACCAGGCCGAAGGCCGTATTGGGATGTACTCCAGTGCGATTTGCATAGGTTTGTTTGGGAAGAAAAGCCTTCCAGAGACTTACGATCTTTTCTGTTAACGGATGAAGGGCATTTTTCCATTTTATCGCATCGGCATCTTCCCAGCCACTCAATTCTTCATCCATTTTCAAGATCCATGCCCATCCATATGTTCTTTCCCATGAAGATGTCAGAGGAAGATCAAAATAACGCAGCTCTCCTTTTATATTTTCCGGAGTCAGAGAATGGGTAATTGCTTTACGTATAGCAGCAGCCTCGGGCAATTGGGGAAATTTTTTCAACAATCTGATCATCATCCAATGGCCATGTACTGAAGAATGCCAATCGAAACAACCGTAAAACGCCGGATGCAAAACAGAAGGCAGCAATACATGATCACTATCCGAGACCGAAGTATGGTTCGTTTTATTAGGGAACTCTTTATCGATGCATTTTAAAGGTAGTGAGGCCAGGTGCGAGGCTCCTTTTAATGTAAGATGAAAACCCTGCCCATCGGCATTGACCTCGAATAATTTTTCGGATTGTGCGCAACTGAGAATGGCAATGTGCATGAATATTGCAATGGTAATACGTTTCATATACCAAACTTAAGGATTTGGCGACTATGAAACAGCACATCGCCTCAGGACTAACTTATTCCCGTCTGTGGAAAAGTTTAACTATTACATATCCTTCCTTATAGAGATATTTGAATTGATGGAACCAGTGGAAAATAATAAAGAAATATCAGCGCTGTTTACGCTAATAGATGATCCGGATGAGGAAGTGTTTGGATTAGTGTCCAATAAGATCGTGGACTATGGCTCCAACATTATTCCGAATCTGGAACATTTATGGGAAACTACCATTGATCAGGAGGTTCAGAATCGTATTGAACAATTGATCCATCGTTTGCACTTCACAGATCTTACCGAAGATTTTCGTCAATGGGGTTTGTCCGGACATCATGATCTGATGCTGGGTGCTATGCTGATCGGAAAATTTCAATACCCTGAAATATCTACCACGGCCTCACTGCAGGAAATAGAAAAAATTCGTCGAAATGTCTGGTTGGAACTGAATAATTATCTTACTCCGCTGGAGCAAATAAATATTGTGACCAGCATTCTTTATAGTTATTATGGTTTGAAGGGAACCGAGACCAATTATAAAGAACCCAATGAATTTCTCTTACATAAAACACTGGAAGCAAAAAGAGGAAATCAGATCAGCAATGGATTGCTTTACCTGGTGCTGGCAGAATTGCTGGATATACCGGTAAGGGCCATCAGTATTCCAAAACAATTTATACTCGCCTATTTCAAACCCGGTTACTCCGAAGAGAATCTTGCAGATCCATTTCATAAAATAGAATTCTTCATTGATCCTACAAACGGACAGGTTTTCACGCATCATGATGTTGAAAATTATTTTAAGCGCATCGCAGTTCCTTCTGTACCTAATTATTTTCAGCCCTTGAGAAATAAGCAGGCCATACAACTCGTGCTGGAAGAATTCAGCAAATGTTTTAATACAGAAAAAACAGAATACAAGAAGAAGGAGTTGCTGGAGTTGGTTACTATACTTAATTACTAATTATTAATTATTAATTACTACCGAATGATTACTTGGTCCGACTTTGAAAAAATCGACATGCGCGTGGGCACCATTCTGGAAGCCAGGGAATTTCCGGAGGCCAGGAAGCCTGCCTATCAGATACTCATAGATTTTGGAGGGGACTTAGGAAAGAAAAGATCATCCGCGCAGATTACGGCTCATTATAAGATTGATGAATTGATTGGAAGGCAGGTGATCGCAGTGGTCAATTTTCCAAAAAAATCTATAGCCGGTTTTAAAAGCGAGTGCCTGATTCTTGGCGTGTATGATGAGAACAATGCCGTAATTTTACTGGAGCCCCGACAACCAGTAAAAAACGGACAAAAAATTGGCTGACAAATGCCATACATATTATCACTCCCCACTCGGACTGCTGAAGATCAGTTGTAC
Source organism: Chitinophagaceae bacterium (assembly GCA_043742885.1). GTDB lineage: Bacteria > Bacteroidota > Bacteroidia > Chitinophagales > Chitinophagaceae > JJ008. The sequence goes on from JAYTXP010000195.1 coordinate 5,450, forward strand.
TGATGATTATATCAGTGAAGTAAGCTTCTATGATGCGAGTGAAAAAAATGATACAAGAAAAAAAAATCTTCCTCCCCTGCTGATCAACTGCATTGAACAACTGATACAATATTTCAACGGGGAAAGAAGGGTCTTTGAATTACCACTTCATCAGGAAGGAACTCCGTTTCAACAATCAGTTTGGTCAGAACTGGTTTTAATCCCATACGCAAAAACGATCAGCTATCTGGACCTTGCCCGCCGCACTGGTGATAGTAAGGCTACCCGGGCAGTGGCCAATGCCAATGGAAAAAATGATATTGCTATTATTGTCCCCTGTCATCGTGTAATTGGCTCCAAAGGCGACCTAGTAGGTTATGGCGGCGGAATGAGGAGAAAAAAATGGTTATTGGAACATGAGGCGAAGGTTTGTTATGGGGTGCAGACTTTATTCTAAGGTCAATAAGTCAATAGGTCAAAAAAAATGATATAATTGATGAACTGGATTTCAAAGTCAAAACCTATTCACCTATTGACCTACTCACTTATTCACCTGTCGTTTCCTGCATTTCGCCGACATTATCAATTCTTTGAGTATAAAAGTTTTGCATCGGGAATAATAGTGATATTTTTGAGCTCCAAAAAACCGGAACATGCCCATTTACCATTTGTTTATCGTTTACCTGATATCCACCCTGCTGGTATTCCTGCCATCATTTGGCCTGGCCAAATTGTTTGAAAAGGCCGGCGTACCTGCCTGGAAGGCTTATGTACCTTTTTATAATACATGGGTTATGCAGGATCTGGCCAAAAGACCAAAGCATTGGGTGTTCTGGCAATTTATACCGGTGGTAGGTTGGTTCATTACTCCGGGAATCTTCATTGAATTTACAAAAGTATTTGGTCGTTTTTCGCTGGGCGAACATACGCTGGCTGCCATCCTTGCTCCACTATATTTTCCCTGGCTGGCTACTAAGCCTGAAGCGAAATTCATTGGCCCCCAGGGAGTAAAAAAACATAAGAAAGGCGGATGGAGAGAATGGTTGGATGCCGCCATTTTCGCTGTCGTAGCGGCCACACTGATCCGCACTTTCGTATTTGAGGCGTATACTATTCCTTCTCCTTCTATGGAGAAAACCTTGCTGGTAAAAGATTTTTTATTCGTGAGCAAACTCAGTTACGGTCCACGCATTCCCAATACTCCGTTATCAGTTCCTTTTGTACATAATTATCTTCCATTTGGTAGCAGTCGCAAATCGTATAGCGAGCTGATACAGCTTCCTTATACCCGTTGGTTCACCAGTTATCCCAAAAGAGGTGATGTGGTCGTATTTAATTTCCCACAGGGCGATACGGTGATCAATCTTCCAGACTGGCAATCTAAACATCCTTATTACCAGCTTTGCCGTGAGCTGGGCAATGGAGATGTAGATAAGGGTCGTCAGTTAGTACTGGCCGATCCGGAAACCTATCCGCTTGCCGTACATCCGGTAGACAAAACAGATAACTATATCAAGCGCTGTGTTGCCATTGCGGGCGATACACTTGAGCTGAAGGCCGGGGAATTGTTCATCAATGGAAAAAGCAGTCCGATGGCCCCTTATGCCCAGATGGATTATATCGTAGAAACCACCCAACCACTGGATGCTGATATCGTTAAAAGCGAATATGATCTTGATCTTTTCGATCCTTCTAACCAGATCAAGGGAAATAATTTATACGTTCTGCAATTGACAAGTAAGGCCGCTGCAAAAATGAAAGCAAATGGATTGGTGAAGACCATGAATTTCCTGGTCGACACTTCTACCAGTGTGTATCATGCCGAATTCGAAAATTATGTTTGGTATAATCATTGGGCTACGGATAAATTCGGACCTATCTGGATACCTAAAAAAGGAACCACCATTAGCCTGGATCAGAAAAATTATTATATCTATGAGAGAGCCATTCGCGTATATGAGAACAATGAATTCTATATGAAAGATGGTAAATACTATCTGAATGGAAAAGCAGAGACCACCTATACATTTAAAATGAACTATTATTGGATGATGGGTGACAACCGTCATCAGTCACAGGATTCCCGCTTCTGGGGATTTGTTCCTGAAGATCATATAGTAGGCAAGGCCTGGATGATCTGGTTCAGTTATGATGGAGCACCAAGGTGGAAGAGATTTTTTAATTTAGTCAGATAATTAGTAATTATTAATAAATAATTATTGCAAACTATGAAGGAACAAAAACTGGAATTTACTTATGAAGTATACGAAGATATCAGTGAATTGAAGGAGGAAGATGCGCGTCTTTTATTAAAAGCACGTGAAGTGCTTGACAACGCTTATGCTCCCTATTCCAATTTTCATGTGGGTGCTGTGGCGCAATTGATCAATGGAGAAGAAGTAACGGGCACTAACCAGGAGAATGCTTCTTATCCTGTAGGTATTTGTGCTGAAAGAGTATTATTAGGAACGGCAGCGAATATGTTTCCTGAGATCCCTATTAAAATAATGGCCATTAGTTATGGTGGTAAGGATGTTGTAAGTGATCATCCTATATTTCCCTGCGG
>JAYTXP010000196.1:0-2529 GCA_043742885.1 Chitinophagaceae bacterium
GGAAATTGAACTTTTTTGCTTTTACTCCTTTTTCAGAGGCCACGGCGATCCAAACTAATCCTACTGGTTTTTGCTCGTAACCACCATCGGGTCCCATGATGCCGGAGGTAGCAATAATATAATCCGAATTTAGTAGTTTAAGCGCTTCAACCGCCATCTGCGTGACAGTCTCTTCGCTGACAGCGCCGACAGAATCCAGGATATCCTGGCTTACATGAAGGATATCCATCTTTACCTTGTTATCATAGCTAACAATAGAGCCTGTGAAACTATTTGAGGAACCGGGATCACGGGAAAGTAAATGGGCGATGTATCCGCCAGTACAACTTTCTGCAGTGCCAACTGTTTGTTTTCTTTCTTTTAATAATTTGGAAACTACCTGTTGCATCGTCATGTCTTCATCTATCACCAACCATTCTTTTACTTCTATTTTCAATTCAGCGAATAAAGAATCGATTTCTGCTTCCATAGCATTCTTATCATCTCCAGTGGAGGTGAGCCTTAATCGCACCATTCCATATTGTGGCAGATAGGCGAGCTTTACATGAGCAGGAAGTTTTTCTTCCCAGTCTTTTATTTTTTCAGCAAGCATGGATTCACCCACACCCGCGGTGAGTAAGGTTTGGTGAAGGATAACAGGAGTGGAAAATGTTTTGGTAAGTCGCGGGATCACTTCTTTTTCTATCAGGCCTTTCATTTCATAGGGTACACCCGGAAGTGAAATAATAATTCGGTTAATTCCATTTACTTCTTTGCTGAACCACATACCCGGAGCCGTTCCTCTTTCATTCATCAATACAGTGCAGGTATCGGGAACTTCCGCCTGTTTTCGATTACGATCCAGCAAGGGACCGGGGCGACGGTAAATTTGTTCGAATAAATAAATGATATGTTTCAGAACCTGGTCATTCTCTACAAGTTTTCCGCCAAAATATTTACAGAGTAAGGGCTTGGTAATATCATCGGCCGTTGGTCCCAATCCTCCGGTCACAATAATGATCTCTGAAGTTTCTGTTTCTTCATCCAATGCCTTCCAGATATCTTCATACATATCACCTACCGCTATACGACGCCGTACCCAGATGCCCACCTTGTTCAGTTCCTGCGCAATAAAAGCACTGTTTGTATCAATGGTTTGGCCTATAAGTAATTCATCGCCGATAGTAATGATGCTGGCATTCAATTTTTTCATTTCACAAAGGTAGGAGTTGGGTAAATTTGATAAGCAACTTTTAGCTATGAGCTTTGAGCCATGCGCTGCGAGCAGGGAGAAGTCAACGGTGAATAGTCAATAATGAGTAATTAATAATCAATAATGAATAATCAGTAATGAAAATAATACTTAGTTTTCTTGCAATATTCTGCACCACGGTAGTGCAAGGTCAGGGAGTGGAAAACCGTATACAAAAGGCCTATGAGCAGTTTAGCAAGGATGAACAATTGTCCAATGCAATCAGTTCGTTTTATGTGATCGATGCGGAAACGGGAAAGGTGGTGTTTGATAATAATTCACATATTGGTATGGCCGGGGCCTCCACCCAGAAAGTGATCACAGCAGCAACCGCCTTTGATATTTTGGGAAAAAATTTCAGGTATCAGACCATCATTACCAGAACTGGAAATGTATTGTATGTAAAAGGTTCGGGCGACCCAACATTTGGTAGTGACCGATATCCGGGAACAAAGGAAAAAATAATTTTTCAGCGAATTATTGACGAATCGAAAAGGGCAGGACTTAAAAGTATTCGAGAGATCCATATAAGCAGTGAAACGGAAGACCTGATTCCACCAGATGGTTGGATAAACGAGGATCTCGGTAACTATTATGGAGCAGGCTCGCAATCACTGAATTGGAAAGAGAATCAATATGATCTTGTCTTTATTCCGGGGAAAAAACCAGGTGACCCAACCCGTATCGATAGCATAAAGACTTCCTACTGGAGTCAGATCATCAATCATTGTAAGACCGGAGCAGCAGGTAGCGGAGATAATGCCTATGTATATTTTATTCCGGCCTCTGAAAAAATATTGGTGAAAGGAACTATTCCAATGGGTCCTGAGCGTTTTACCATCTCGGGGGCTGATCCCTGGCCGGCATTTAGCATGGAAAGATCTTTTTACAATTATGCAGGCAGTTTTATTATTAATTCAAAACATAATGAGGTCCTGCCTGATCTTCCAGTGGTAAGGTTAATGGAATATTATTCTCCAGCATTAGATTCTATTTCATATTGGTTTTTGAACAAGAGTATTAATTTATTCGGGGAAGCCCTGATCAATACACTGGGACTTCAACGAAAAAATATTTCATCTACTGATAGCGGTATATTGGTTGTTAAAGAATTCTGGAAAGAAAAGGGAATAGACTCTCGTGAATTGAATATTTATGATGGATCAGGACTTTCACCGCTGAACCGTTTGACCACCCATGCTCAGGTGGAGGTGCTGAAATATGCAAAGAAGCAATCCTGGTTCCCGCAATATTTCGCCGGCTTTCCGGAATACAATGGCATGAAAATAAAAAGTGGA
>JAYTXP010000197.1:0-9770 GCA_043742885.1 Chitinophagaceae bacterium
CCATCAATGACGTAAAAGGTTATTGTGGATACCATACCTCAAAGGAAGGAAAGCAATATATTTTTTCATTTCTGGTGAATAATTACAATGGGAAAAGCAGCATGCTGGTGGCGAAGATGTTTAAAGTGTTGGATGAATTGAAGTGAGAAATGCAGGTTGAGGAGGTTGAGGGGTTGAGGTTAGGAAGAAAGCGCTATATTTATTCAACAATAAATCACCTAATTATGACTGAACAAAATTTTAAGAATCATACACAGTATGTGCCGGGATTTCATCTGGTAGGATTTACACTTTTAATTGCCTTGTTGATTGGTAGTATACGCTCTTTTATGTACGCTGATGCAGGGTCCAGATACAATGCGTCTTTGCTTATTCTGGTAGCTGTGATATTTATATTAATATTCTGGTATGCCCGTTCTTTTGCACTCAAAGCTCAGGACAGAGCCATACGTGCTGAAGAGAATTTTCGCCATTTTTTACTTACCGGAAAACCTTTAGATAATGCACTCCGTATGGGGCAGATAATTGCTCTTCGTTTTGCCAGCGATGAAGAAATGCTGGCACTTGCGAAAAAAGCGGTGGCTGAAAATTTATCTCAAAAAGATATTAAACAAGCCATCACAAACTGGAGAGGCGATTATTACAGAGTTTAACTTCTGATCCCGATACGGTAAAACAAATCGTCCAGACCTACCAGCCATGGAGAGGCGATTGCTGCGGCCCAAATAAGAAAGATCAGCAACTTTCCGATTATAGAAACATCCTGGATAAGATGGCGGTGTAACAGATCATGTATTGCACCTGCTATCTTATTCTCCTTTGCATCATATTTATAAGGCGGTCCCGGATCTACCTTCTTAAATGGAGGCTGTTCCTCAATCACGATCCGGCGAATCTTCCAATAATCTTCATCTGGAAGCTGTTCATAATCGATATCGGTATGAAATCCTTCCTCTTCCACTCGTTTCTCAACTTTATTCACCCTTGACTCGCTAAATTGGCGATATAGCATCATTAATGGGAATAAAAACAATAAAGGGAAATTCATTTTCCAGGCAAACCATGAAAGGGCAGCAATAGAGAGATACATAAATAACTGGCTGATCCATTTTTCTTCATTGAAGAATACGCGATTCAGTAACTGACCACCATCAAGCGGATAAATCGGAATAAGATTAAAAAGATTCAATACTACTAATAATAGTGCGACCGTATCTAGTCCGGTGCTACCAATTGACAAGCCGGGAAAACGAACATGAAGCAGGTAGACAATGCACCCCAGAATAATGCCCGGAAGAGGACCCGCGAGCAGAATAATAGCAGATTCTTTTTGCGATACTTCTCTTTTTGATCCTGAAACGTAAGCGCCCAGTAAAGGAATAAAAAATATACCCAGATCTTTATATCGAAATGCCTTCATGGCAAGGAAATGTCCCATTTCATGCAACATCACCACGGCTGTGATCAACAGCAAAAGTTCCCAGCGTTTAAAAATATAATAGCCCAGTGCCAGGTATATGGCAAGGCTTCCAATGGATTTGACCCAGACATTGCCATTCTCAGATTCTTCTATAAATTTCGGGGGATAGATGATTTCCTCCGCAGGCATGTTAATATTTTCATGTCCGGGGATGATATCTCCATCAAAAGGATTAACCATAATCAAAATTAGGGGAACTAACTATTTGTTGGCTCAAAATAGGGCCGGAGCTTGTCTAAAAAAGGCTGGGGCATCACTGATCTTTTCATCGTGGCCGCTTCCATGCAATAAAGGACCACTTTTCCGGATGCCAGCAGTTCACCCTGGTCATTCAGAACATCCGAAAAAAATTCAATTTTATGGTGAACAGGTAATTCCTTCAGTGTTGTGCGAATGGTGATAAGGTCATCATAGCGGGCGGGCCTGATAAATTTACAATGCACGTCAACAATAGGAAGGATCATACCCTGTTTTTCCATATCGGCATAACTGAAACCCAGATCGCGGATGAATTCGCCCCGGCCGGCCTCGAAATAAGCGAAATAATTGCCGTGATACACGACCCCCATCTGGTCAGTTTCAGCATAGCGAACTCTTATCTTAGTTTCAGATGAATACATGTCTTCAAATATACAGTAATGTATAAGAATTGTTAAAGTACTATACTCTTATACACTTATCCACAGGTGTTTGGAATGATGTTTGGAGTCACTTGAAATAATTCGAATATTCGCAACGTTAGGATTCTCATTGCGGTAAACGGAATCAACACCGGTAAATGAATATCAAATGAAGCACCACAGTTCTCTGATCATCGCCTTCCTCCTTCCCTTTTCTTTATTCGCGCAGCAGACCCGTTTTTATTCCGATCCCGATGAAAAGTTCAGGGAGGCCAGGGAGTATTTTCAAAAGGAACAATACAGCCTGGCTTACCCTTTATTCAAGGAATTGAGACAGGATCTTAGAGAAACACATCGGGTAAATCAGCCACTGATCGTACAGGAAATAAATTATTATGCCATTGTGTGCGCCCTGAAGCAGAAAGAAGGCCGTGCGGAAGAAATGGCAATACAGTATATTGATGTTGAAAAGAACAATGCCCGTGTAGAGATGATGAATTATCACCTTGGCGAGTATTATTTCAAAGATCAGCAGTTCGCGTCAGCGGCCCGTCAATATGAGCAGTCGAATATTGAGAACCTGAGCAACCGCGAGATTGCTGATATGAAATACCATCAGGGTTATGCTTACTTCACTCTGCAGCGATTTGACCAGGCGAAGCCATTGTTCAATGTAATACGTAAAGACAAGTTGGACGCCAATTATATTGATGCTAACTATTATTATGGATTTCTTGCTTTCAGAGATCGTCAGTACAATGAAGCATTGGATGCATTTCGCATTGTAGAGAATGAAAAGAATTACAATACGGTCGTTCCCTATTATATCGCACAGATATACTATATCCAGGGAAAAAAGGATGAATCCATCGCTTATATTCAGCAAAAGCTACAGTCAGGCAGCAGCTCCCAATATTATGACCTTGAATTAAAGCAATTAATTGGCCATGCCTATTTTGAGAAAAAAGAATACACGAAGGCGCTTCCATATCTTGAAGATTATGTGAGCCGTTCAAAAAAGGTCAGAAGAGAAGAACTTTATGAACTTTCCTATAGTTATTACCAGGCTAAGAATTATAATAAAGCCATTGAAGGCTTTAAGCAGTTAAGTGGTAAAGAAGATTCACTTAGTCAGCATGCCATGTACTTACTGGGAGATGCCTACCTGAAGACCGGCCAGAAGTCAAATGCCCGCAATGCGTTTTTATTCTGTTCTTCAAACAGCAGCAATACGGAGCAAAAGGAAATATCAAAATATCAATACGCCAAACTTTCGTTTGAACTTGGTTACCAGGATGAGGCGCTGAACAGTCTAAGCTCTTTTGTGAGTGATTATCCTAATTCTACCTATGCTGGTGAAGCACGCGAATTGCTTGTCAATGTGCTGGCAAATACCAATAATTACAAGGATGCACAGAAATTGCTGGAGAGTCTGGATAAACCCACAGAGAATACTAAAAGAGTTTACCCCCGCATTTTATTTGGTCGTGCATCGGAAATAATCAATGATGGCCAACTGGACGAAGCCGATGCTTTGCTTGATAAAGTGCTTGACGACCCCTATAGTCAGTCTTTAAGGCCCTATGCCTGGTTTTGGAAAGGAGAGATCGGTTACCGGAATAATAAGCTAGATACGGCGATCAAATATTATCATGCCTATTTGGATGCAGGTGCTCCGGCAAATGGAGAGGCCAATATTACAAATGCCAGGTATAATCTGGGTTATTCTTATTTGCGAAAAGAGAATTATAAAGTCTCCCTGGGATTCTTTGAGCCATTGGCCCCCAGAACCCCGGCGCTGAATACAGATGCCTTCGGACAGGATACTTATTTAAGAACCGCGGATAATTATTTTATGCTGAAAGATTTTGCAAAAGCAAAGACCATGTATGATAATGTGGTAAAGCTTTCCTGGCCGGCAGAAGATTATGCAACTTTCCAGATAGCCATGCTGGCAGGGGTGAAGAGTGCCAACGACAAGATCAGCGGAATGAATACCATGATCCGGAAATTTCCCAAATCCAGTTTAGTACTGGATGCCAATATGGAAATTGCCAACACCTATATGGGTAATGAAAAATTCAGAGAGGCTATTCCTTATCTCGCCAATATTGTTAAGAGTAATGCGAATACCAGCCTGATTCCGGAGGCCCTTTTGAAAATGGGAACTTCTTATTTCAATATCGATAATAATACCGACGCATTAAAAACATTCTGTTCGCTGGTACAGGATTATCCTAATTCTCCAGAGGCGGAAGACGCATTAGATAATATACGCACTATTTATGTTGCAGAAAGCAAGCCAGATGAATATGCCGATTTCATGAGACAACTGGGAAGACCACTTAGTGTTAGTACAGAAGATTCATTAAGCTTCGCTGCAGCTGATAATCTCTATGATGCGCAGAAGATAAATGAGGCGCTGAGCGCTTATAATAATTATGTACAGCGATTCCCGAATGGCGCCTATGTGATCGAGGCTAATTTTAATCGCGCCGAGATATATAATTCTAAAAAAGATTTTGTCAATGCCCTGCCTGCTTACGAGGCGGTAGCGGCCAATGCCCCGAATCCATTTGCGGAAAGAGCGGTACTAACTGCTGCCCGGCTGAATTTCTTTGAACTGAAGAATTATAATCAGTCGGAAGCATTGTTCAACCAGTTAAAGCAGATAGCCAGCAGCCAGGAAAACAAACTAGAGGCTATGCGTGGACTATTGCGAAGCCAATATCAACTGCAAAAATGGAATGATGCTGTTGCCAATGCAAAAGATCTTACCGAAGCGAAGGGAAGCAGTGCAGATGATAAAGCACTGGCCAATATGGCGATCGGAAAATCATTGCAGGCCGATGGGCAATATGATCAGGCTATCAGTAATTTCAAAGCAGTAGCAGGTCCTAATAAATCAGCACTAGGAGCTGAGGCTCGTTATGAGATTGCAGCCTGCTGGTTCCAGTTGAATAAACTAAGCGAGGCAGAAAAAGCAGCTTTCGAGACCATCAATAAATCGGGTTCTTATGATTACTGGATCACGAAAGCCTATATTCTTCTCGGAGATATTTATTTCCGCCAGAAAGATTATTTCAATGCAAAAGCGACCTTCCAGAGTGTGGTGGATAATACGGTAGATGCAGAACTGAAGGCGGAAGCACAGGGCAAACTGGACCAGGCCACAGCCGAGGACAGCAAATCAAATAAAGTTGGACAATAATAAAAATATAATGAAGAGTAACCGCCATAAAATCTTTTTCAGCTGCCTGATCTTAATGCTATCTGGAATTGTCCAGGCGCAGAAAGACACTACAGGTAAAGGAGGGATCGATATTATTTCAAGCTTCAAACCTGTATTGAGAAATACTGCGAAGATCAATTTCAACGCATCTCCTCCTCCGGCCGATACAAGTAAGCCCAGATTGAAATATGATATTCCCAATCAAAATTTGCTTTTTGGATATCAGCCCGGAACATTGAAGCCACTGGCTATGAATATTGATTCGGTAGGAAAATTCAATAACAGTTCCTATGTGAAGGCTGGTTTCGGAAGTTTGCGTACACCCTATGTTCAATTGGGAATTTCATTGGGAGATGGGCATAGTGCGGGGTTAAATATTTATGCGAAACATGTGGCCTCAGAAGGTAACAGAGATTATCAGGATTTTTCATCTACCAATATTAAATTGTCAGGATATTTTAAATCAGGCAATAATCTGGAATGGAATGCCTTATTGGGGATGAAGCAGGATAAAACGTATAAATATGGTTACCTGCCAGTAACGCTGAATTTTCCAACTGATTCTATCAGACAAAATTTTCAAACAATTAGCGGAAGATTAGGTTTTCACAATATCAATCCAACAGAATTCGGACTGATCTATTCACCCGATCTTAAGATCGATGTGTTTAGCGATAATCTAAAAAATTCAGAGAGCAATACGGTACTCAACCTGCCATTGCAGAAAAAATTGGGATCGGACCTTATGGTAAACCTGGGATTGACATTTGATCTGAGCAGGGTGAGTCCGAAAGATAAATCTGCTGTAAATAATACCATGTATTATTTAAGTCCTTCGGTGAGTTATAAAAATCCGAAGTTCAACCTGCTTGCCGGTATTCGTCCATCCTGGGATAATGGAACATTTAAAATGTTTCCCAATGTGCTGGCGGATATCAATACTCCCGATCAGCGATTTGTATTTCAGTTAGGCTGGACTGGCTATGTCCGCAAGAATAGTTATATGTATCTGGCATCTCAGAATCCATGGTTAAGAATTCCTCAGAATTTCAAAAATACATGGATAGAAGAACGCTTTGCAGGATTCAAAGGATCAGTAGGCGATCATTTTTCATATTCAGCTAAAGTGGCTTATAATAAATTGAATAACCAACCTTTGTTTGTGAATGACAGCACAAGCGCTGATGGAGGTAAATCATTTGTTGTGGTTTATGAACCAAAGATGAATGTGGTCAATTTTGGGGGCCAGGTGGGTTTTACAAAAGGAGAGAAATTTAGTTTCATCACGGGGATAGATTTTAATCAGTATACAGGATTAAAGCAAAATGCAGAAGCCTGGGGATTGATCCCACTAGAATTAAAAGCCGCATTAAGGGTACAAATTGTTCGTGACCTTTTCTTAAAGACGGATCTTTTTGCATGGTCAGGTTCTTATTATCGCAGAAAAGATGGCGCTCCGTTGAAACTGGCGGGTGCCAGTGATCTTAATGCAGGATTGGAGTTTCGTATCACCAAAAGCCTGAATTTATGGGCACAATTCAATAATATATTTAATAAAGAATACCAGCGCTGGAATCAGTATCCGGTTTATGGGTTTAATTTTATCGGCGGAATCGTATTTTCGTTCGATCAAAAGAACCCATGATGTACAAAGAATTGCATGAATATTTAATACTTCAGCATGAATTACCACTGCCCGGCTTGGGTGTTTTCCAGGTTAAGCGGCATCCCGCTATAATTGATTTTCCCAGTAAGCAAATTGAAGGACCGGGTTATTCTATTCAATGGCAGGATGGAATGATTGCATCTTCAGATGGACTTTGTAACTGGCTAGCGGGCAATTTTAATATATCTCATCAAGATGCGAAGAGTCGGCTGGAAAAATTTATTTTTCAACTGAAGACCCATATCGCGTCCGGTGATATTATTCACTGGAAAGGAATAGGCGATTTAGGAAAGGGTGCCGGAGTCCTGCTAAAATATTCTGCTGATGAAATAGTTCGGGAAGGGCTTGTTCCTGCGAATAAAGTGATCCGAGAAAAAGCGGAGCATATGGTAAAAGTGGGAGAGGATGAAAGAACTTCTGAGCAAATGACTGCTTTGTTAAGCGTTAAAAAAAGAACTGGCTTTATTGGATGGCGCATTGCCGCTGCCATTACAGGAATCATATCAGTTGGATTTATTGTTTGGTATCTTAGCCAGCATGGATGGGATCTCAGCGCCGGTAATCAACAGGCCATAGAGTTGAACAGCGCGAAGGAAGCCACCTATAGAATCTACCCATAAACTTTCTCTTGAACCACCGCATTCACTATACAAATTGTCCTGTATGTCAGGGCACCCACTTAAGCAACGTAATGAATATTAAGGACCATGCGGTCTCAGGTGAATTATTTCCGGTGGTAGAATGCGAGCAATGTCATTTCAAGTTTACTCAGGATGTACCAGATCCGGAGCATATGGATCCTTATTACCATTCAGATAATTATATTTCTCATACTAACACCTCAAAAGGATTTATCAACCGCCTTTATCAGATCGTCAGAAAGATTACGCTGAAACAAAAACGAAGACTGATCATGTCCCTTACAGGAAAGGGAAAAGGAAGATTACTGGATGTAGGCAGTGGCACCGGCGCATTCGCTGCGGAGATGAATTTATATGGATGGGAAGTTACAGCACTTGAACCGGATGCCGGAGCCCGGCAGATCGCGAAAGAAGTAAATAAAATGACACTGAATGATATCAGGGAATTCTATGATCTGCCTGATCATTCTTTTGACGCGATCACTCTTTGGCATGTACTGGAACATGTGCATGATCTTAATGGGTATATGGAAAAATTTTGTTCCCTTCTAAAGCCCGATGGTAAATTGTTTATTGCGGTTCCTAATTATGATTCCAGCGATGCAGCCATTTATAAAGAAAACTGGGCCGCTTACGATGTGCCAAGACATTTATATCATTTCATTCCTTCAGTTATGAAGAAACTGGTAGAACAGCATGACATGACGGTAAAAAAATACCTGCCTATGTGGTTTGATAGTTATTATATTTCAATGCTAAGTTCCCGCTACAAAAACGGAAAGACAAAAATGGCAGGGGCCATCCTTGCAGGAATGCGCTCCAACTGGAAGGCGCTGTTCAATAAGCAAAAATGCAGTTCTGTTATTTATGTGATAGAAAAACCTCAGTGATATTGCGACATTATTTTGAGAACTGAATCTCATAAAGCTCGGGCCACAATTTTCCGGTAATGTAGATCTTTCCTGTTTTGTTATCATAAGCAATACCATTAGGCACCTCCGCATCGGGGTCTATATTACGAATTCGGTCCCATACAGATTGGAGGTCTGCTTTAGCCACAATGCTGCCGGTGGCAGGATCGATCTTGAAAATATATGGCTCCTGGTATTGATTGGCATAAATGAAGCCATCGATATATTCCAACTCATTTAGATTATAAGTAAGCGAACCATTTTCTGTAACGTCCTGGGCCTTCAGCAATTTAAAACTGGATGGATCATAGTAATAAAGTGTACTGGTGCCATCGCTGGCGATAAGGATATTTCCATCGGTAGTAAGACCCCATCCGTCGCGTTCGTTTTTATACTCCTTGATCTTTTTGAAATCCTTTAAGGTATAGACCAGCACTTTATTGTTCTGCCATGTTAATTGATAAACTGTATCACGCAGGATAGCCACTCCTTCACCAAACAAGCTTTTATCAAGTTCTATTTTTTGAAGGGCTTTGCCGGTTGTCAGATCAACCTTCATTAGTCTGGATTTATTCAACAGGCCTGTGCCTTCATATAATTCGCCATTATTGAAAAGTAAACCCTGAGTATAAGAAGAGGTGTCATGCGGATAAGTTTTTATTATAGAAAAACTTAAGATCTTTGTGACATGGGTGTCCGGAGTTGGGGTTTCGGGATCATTATTTTTACAACCCAGTAGCAGAACCGGCAGAAGAACTAATAATTTTTTCATGTAAAAGTCTTGATTTGACGCAAAAATAAGAGTCATTTGACTAGTTCATTAGTAATTGTCCGTTATCTATCAATTCTTTTGTTAAAAAATCGAAAGAGGGTACTTGCAAATCTGATTTAGCTGCTATATCTTTCGAAATCAAATCCAACCCTCCAGAATTTCCATTTTGTTAATCTCTGAATTCCTTCCCGGATCTAGTTCCAAAAACCGTTCTATCCAAATCTTGCGAATGCCGTCGGCAACGTTGTTGTCGTACGTCACCTGATAATTGGTCACTATGAAGGCGGTATGGTTATTCGTCCTGGTAGCATTTTTCTTTCAAAATAATGTAGAAGCGCAGAAGTCCTGTTATTCGACTGATTATCGAATAGAACGAATTCTTAAGGACCCCACATTAACCGCAAAACTTGAACAGTTAAATAGTATTTCTTCCACCCTTCGCGGCGAA
>JAYTXP010000198.1:0-4988 GCA_043742885.1 Chitinophagaceae bacterium
TGCTTAGTAATATTTCGAAGCCCCTGTTGGCGAGTTTTACCTTCCCTGCCTGGATCTTCTTTGTAAGGACGCTGGACCGTTTGGGAAAAGGAGTCAGAACCGCAGCTCGCGATGCACTGCTTTCCCAGCAGGCTACTCCGCAAACCAAGGCAAGAGTGTTCGGTTTTCACAGAAGTATGGACACCGTGGGAGCAGCTATTGGACCTGTGCTCGCATTGATCTTCCTTTTTAATTTTCCCGGGCACTATAAATCTCTTTTTTACCTGGCATTTTTCCCAGGTGTCATTGCCATTTTGCTGATCTTTCTGCTCAAAGAGAAAAAACAACCGGCTTCCACTTTAGGAAAAGGCAATTTTTTCTCTTATTTCAAATATTGGAGGATCGCCAGCCCGGAATTCAGATCAATTGTTCCCGGTTTGTTGCTCTTCGCTCTTTTCAATAGTTCAGATATATTTCTTTTACTTGTTACCAAGCAAGTTTTGAATGGAAGAACACTCACCCTCCTGGGTACTTCCTTCAATTCAGATACCATCACGATCGCTGCCTATATTGTATATAACCTTGTTTATGCTGCAGGTTCTTATCCTATGGGAGCCCTTGCCGACCGATTTGGCGCCAAAAAGGTTATCATATTCGGCTTTTTAGTTTTCACCGGAGTCTACACTGGTTTTGCCTTTGTAAATTCTATTTCCATCATCTTCCTGCTTTTCGCCATTTATGGACTTTATGCTGCCGCTACAGAAGGCGTGATCAAGGCCTGGATCACCAATCTTTCTCAAAATGCGGATACGGCCACTGCCGTAGGATTTTATACCAGCTGTGAAAGTATTTGCACAATGATGGCCAGCGTGATCGCAGGAGCCATCTGGACCAATGCCGGCCATACGGCCACCTTCCTGACTACAGCCGTCATCACGCTGGTTGTATGTATTTATTTTATAGTCCGATCTAACAAACATTGAAACTGGTATAGTTCTGAAATAATGAGATGCAAAAAACTAATGAGAAAGGTTTGTATCAAACTTCAACCCTTTTTTTTATATATATTTAGAAAAATTGTCAATATGAGAAAAATGAGTTTCCTGGCTTTGCTGCTGATCAGTTCTTTGCTTCGGGCACAGGATATTAAAAGAATTGAAGATGACCTGACGAAAATGCTGAAAGATTCTACTGTTTCTTATGGTAAGGATAAAAAGGCAGGAAAATTCTATGATATCAGGGGATTCAAAATGTACGCAGAAACCTATGGCAGCGGCCAACCCCTTCTGATCATTCACGGCAATGGAGGTTCCATCAATAATTTCATTTACCAGATCCCCTACTTTAGCAGGAACTATAAAGTGATCGTGGCAGATAGCCGTGCGCAGGGTAAATCTTTTGATCTTAAAGACAGTCTTACTTACGAAATGATGGCTGATGATTATGCCGCTTTGCTGACTGCGATGAAAATTGATTCAGCTTATGTGATCGGTTGGAGCGATGGTGGCATTAACGGATTATTATTGGCGATCCGTCATCCTGAAAAAGTAAAAAAACTCGCGATCACTGGTGCCAACCTGGTACCTGATAATACGGCTGTTCCCCAGGAAATATGGGATATGGTTCGTCCTTCTCAGGCAGAATTAAAAGTAAAAGCAAATAAAACCATTTCTGAAAAAGCACAATTAAAATTGCTTAACCTGCTCTGTGATCAACCGCATATCAGCGACACGCAATTAAAAACGATCAGTTGCCCTGCTCTTGTCATTGGTGGCGATCATGATGTTATAAAAGTGGAACACACACTTCATATTTATAGTACCCTGTCAAAGGCCTATCTATGGATCCTGCCCAATTCTGGCCATAGCACGCCATTAGTTTACAAAGATGAATTCAATAATAAGATAGATCAGTTCTTCAAAACACCTTACCGGAGTTTTGATGTGCAGGCCCGCTTTTTTTAATTATGGGTAAAACCTAATTTTTGTTCAAGCTCCTGGGGTAATACCGGGAGCTTTCTTCTTTCTATGAGGAAGCTATTTAATTGTGCAATCTCTCTGTATATATAATGTTTATCAGCGGCAGCGCGCAAATAATCTTTTCCGGTACTTCCACCAGTGCCAATTCGGGTACCAATCATTCGATGAACCATATTCATATGGCGATAACGCCATGAACTGAGTTGCTCATCTATTTCAAGCAAACAATTTAATAACTGAAATGGAAGTTGCATTAATGGATATCCTCTGTACAACATAATGAACAGTGCTGCACGACAAGCCTCGGGCGATAAACTACGCTCTTCCTTATCTGGCAAACCAAAAATACGATCGAATGCTTCCAGGTTATTTTTTTCAGCTTCCGCCAGGCTTCCTGCATACAAATTTCTATAATGCTCCCAGAAACGAAAACCACCCCCTTCTTCCTGAAGAAAGGGCATTCTCTCCAACCATTTATTCAGTAGTTCCAGTAATGATAATCCGGTCTCCGCTTTTTTGATCAGATCAACATGTTCTTTTCTCAACTGGGCCACATAATATTCCTGCCCATGACGATGTTCAAATTTTAATCCCAGTTTAGCCTCCAGCTCTTTGAATTGCCAGCTTTGAAAACCCGAAGCCGGACGAAGCATATCACGAAAATCAAGGAAATCCATTGGCGTCATGGTCTCCATAATATCGATCTGATGAACCAGTACGCGAAGAATAGTGATACAACGATTGAGGCGGTGAACTACCGTCTGCAGCTCTGGAGAATTATCGTTCAATTCCGGTTGGGACATGATCCCGGCTATTGAATCTACCTCATGATGAAGCTGCTTGAACCAGAGTTCATAGGTCTGATGTATTATAATAAAGAGCATTTCATCATGAGCAACCATTTCCCTTTTTTCACTTTCAGGAAACTGGCCATTCAGGATCTTATCCAGCTGCAGATAATCATGATAATTTACTTCAGGCATAATAGATCATTCAAACTCGTAACCAATATCGTGACGATAAACGATCCCTTCATAATGGATCTTTTGAAGTTCTTCCTTTGAGATCGAAACCGCATCATAAATAGAACGGCCATAGGAGGTCATGCAAAGTACCCGGCCCCCATTGGTCAGTATCTTACCATCATTAAGTTTAGTACCCATTTGAAAAACGATACTATCTTCCAGGTTCACATTTTCTATACCTGTGATCTCTTTTCCTTTCTGATATTCTCCCGGATAACCCATGCTTACTGCCACAACAGTACAAACAGTGCGGGGATCAGTCTCCAGTTTTATACCTTTTAATCTTTTTTCTGCGCAGGCTTTTAATAATTCTACCAGGTCATTTTGCAAACGGGGTATCACTACCTCCGTTTCAGGATCACCCATGCGGCAATTATATTCTATTACAAAAGGTTCATCATTATAGATCATGAGACCGAAAAAAATAAAACCACAGTAGGTCAATCCATCTTTTTTCAATCCCTCCACCGTTGGCTTTATCACTCTGTCTTCGATCTTTTTCTTCAGAGAAGCAGTAGCGAATGGCACCGGACTTACCGCGCCCATTCCTCCTGTGTTTGGACCTTTATCTCCTTCTCCTGCTCTTTTATAATCTTTTGCTTCGGGAAGGATCACATAATCGGTTCCATCTGTCAAAACAAAAACAGAGATCTCAATTCCCGGCAAATATTTTTCCACCACTACTTTTTTTCCTGCCTCGCCGAATTTTGATCGTTGTAGCATCAGTTCAAATTCGGCCATGGCTTCCACAATAGTGCCGCAGATCACCACGCCTTTCCCTGCAGCCAGTCCATCGGCTTTTATAACCACCGGCAGCGTGTGATTTCGGAGGTATTCTACACCATCCTTATAATTTTCCAGCGTAAATTCTTTATAGGCGGCAGTAGGTATATCATGTTTTGCCATGAATGCCTTGGCAAAAGCCTTACTTCCTTCCAGTTGAGCAGAATTTTTATCGGGACCTATTACATCCATGGAAGCAAGCAGCGGATCATTTATCAGGAAATCTGTAACGCCATTTACCAGCGGATCTTCAGGACCCACCACTACCAGGTCAATCTTTTCTTCAATACAAACAGTGCGAATCTGATCAAAATCATTAGGGCCAAAAGGAAGATTGGTGCCTAATGAAACGGTTCCGGCATTGCCGGGTGCAATAAAAAGCTTTTTGCAAAGAGGACTTTGGGTTAGTTTCCAGGCCAGTGCATGCTCACGACCACCAGAGCCAAGAAGAAGGATATTCATTATTATTCAGATCAGGGGTTTATTACAGCGAATATCGGACTATCTATTAAAGTTAATTAGAAAAAATACGTGGCTGGTTAAATTTATGTATTTTGGTTGCCTGACTTCTATCTATCTGATTAGTAAATAAAAAATTGCTGTATGAATAATATCGCCCAAGCTGGCAAACACCCTAAGGGTCTATATGTTTTATTCTTCACGGAAATGTGGGAACGCTTTGGTTATTACCTGATGGTTGGTATTCTATTTCTTTTCCTGAGTAATACCACCGGCAAAGGCCTGCCCAAAGCCATGAGCTCAGATGTAGTAGGTACTTTTATTGCATTGGTGTATCTGACTCCTTTTATTGGTGGTTTATTGGCAGACAGGTATCTTGGATATATTAAGTCAATCTTTATAGGTGGATCGCTAATGGCTGCAGGCTATCTAACCATTGCCTTACCTGGCGCTTATACTACCTATATATCTATGGGTTTGATCATTGTTGGAAATGGATTTTTTAAACCCAATATCTCTACGCTCTTGGGTATTATGTATAACAGGGAAGATCTGAAGCCTTTAAAAGATAATGCGTACAATATCTTTTATATGGGTATTAATATTGGTGCCTTCTTTTGCAATTTTATTGCAGCTATTCTCCGGAATAAATGGGAAGGGATCACTGGATGGCAGGCAGCTTTTTCAGCAGCTGGTATTGGTTTAATAATTGGTCTGATCGCACTTGCAATTAACTTAAAACACATAAAAGCGTACGACTTAA
>JAYTXP010000199.1:0-5556 GCA_043742885.1 Chitinophagaceae bacterium
CCTGATCTTATCTATACTGAACATAGAATCTTTTAAGGCCACTGACATTTGAAGGTAAAGCAAGGCACTATCTGGTTTCCCCTCGCTATTATGAATGGCCGACAGGTTGTTATAACTTCTGATAATGGAGAAAATACGGTTGGTGGTTTTGGAAAGCTTAAGGCCTGCCCTGGCATAATGAAGAGAGGAATCATCCTGTTCAAGAATATGAAAATAATTGGCCAATGCAATATAAGTATCACCCAATCCTGAAATATTATTCTGTTCGATACAAGCCTGGATCGCACTCATATAACTTTCATGCGCCGGTTTCACCAGGTGTTTATCCATATAAATAGAACCTACATTCAGGTAATTAGAACCCTTGTATTTGTAATACCCAGACAGGTCAGAATAAGCAAGTGATCTTTTATAGGCATAAAGGGCAGAATCTAGTTTCTTTTCCCTGAAATAAATTGAACCCAGGACCATGTACGCCTGGGAATATAATGTGTTATCATTTATAAGGGCAATGGTCTTAAAGCAGTCCTGCACTGTTCTGCGCTGTTTATCATAATTACCTGTGCTTCTATATAATCCGGACATATCACTCTGTATGGTGGCAAGCATGCTTAGTCTTGCAAATGAAGGATCTTTGCTTGTAGTAAATCTTTCTATTTTCCAGATATTCTTTTCGCAGTCCCTGCTTTCTGCAATTTGAACTGCGGCATTAAATGATTTCATGGATTTTACGTAGTTGCCCTGGTTACTCGAACTGAGTGCCATCAGGTCCAGTGCATCAGCCTCCCATAGTTTCAACCCTAAACTCCTGGCAAGAGGAAGGTCCTTCTCCACAAAAAATAAAGAACTGTCCGAATTCAGATCAAAATAATAAAGCGCCAGTTCACGGTAAGCTGCCATCCGCAGGGTGTCATTCATGCCTTTGCTGAGTGCCACCCGTAAACTATCTGCCTGATTTTTTGAAGGCTCAATATAAAGAGGATTCACCTGGCCCAGTGAATATAAAGGGAGCAATAAGAACAATATAATCCTGATCAATAATTTCATTTCCGTATTTTAAATTTTGGGAAGCTGTACGATGAAGGAGGTTCCAACTCCATCTTTCGTTTCTACGTTTATTTCTCCCCCATGCGATTTTATAATATCATAACTCAACGACAAACCCAAACCGGTACCCTGTCCTGTTGGCTTGGTCGTAAAAAAAGGTTGAAAGATCTTGTCCAATATTTTAGGGGGAATACCCATGCCATTGTCCTTTACATGTATTTCAATGCTGCTATTACGTTTTTTAGTACTTACAGTCACTACGGGCTCATAGGCTGATGGCTCTATCTTCTTCCTTTCATTCACTGCATAAAAAGCATTGGTGATCAGGTTAAGGACAACCCGGCCTATGTCCTGCGGAACGAGCTTTAATAAACCAATACTTTCATCATATTCCGTTTTGGTAGCTGCATTGAATGTACTGTCTTTGGCCCTTAATCCATGATAAGCCAGCCGCAGGTATTCATCGGCCAGCGCATTTATATTTGTCAGCTCTTTTTGCCCCGAACCGGTACGACTATGTTGCAACATACCTTTTACGATGGCATCAGCCCGTTTGCCGTGGTGATTTATCTTTTGTTCGTTTTCTTTTATATCATGCAGAATAATTTTGGCCTCTGAAATATTTCCCTTGTCCATTTCTTCTCCTGCCTCATCGATCAACTCAGTATTCACATCAGAAAAATTATTAACGAAATTCAACGGGTTTTGAATTTCATGGGCAATGCCGGCAGTAAGTTCTCCCAGTGAAGCCATTTTTTCTGATTGCACTAATTGTTCCTGTGTTAATTTAAGTTCGTTCAATGTATACTGAAGTGATTCGTATGACCGTGCATTGTATAATGCTGCAGAGGTATACGAAGCGAGTGTTTTCAGGATATCCAGGTGGTGTTGAGTATATGCATTTATTTCGAAAGACTGAACGGAGATAAGCCCAATTATTTTATCCTTAACCTGTAAGGGGAGATAAATAAGGGAATTGGGATTTTGTGGTGTACTCCCATCCTCAAGAATGACCGAAGTGGGAACTGCATAATCAATATCTTTTAAATACTTTGAAAAATCCTTTTGAATATCGTTAATAAAAACTTCTTTATTATTCTCAATACACCAAACAGCAAGTTGGCTTTTATCATTCATTTTCCTTTGGTAGGGCTTAAAACGTTTCCCCAGTTCAATTGCTAAACGGTATTCAATTGTTTCTTCCTCAGGTTTATAGATCCCAATTCCAAAAACGGTCGCATCCATCAGTTCATTTACATTTTCATAAACTGTATTTAAAATGGTGTCGAGGTCAAGCGTTGAAGTAATATCACGGCCTATCTTGCTTAAAACAAATACACTATTATAAGATTGTTCCAACTCTTCCGTTTTCTTTTCCAGCTCTTTATTCTTTTCCTTCATCACCACATTGGTCAGCCGGTTGATCTCTGCTTCCTTCTGCAGCTTTTCCATTTCATAGTGTATGTTCAGGTATTTTTGTTTGCTTTCCTGTTCATCTTTAAAAACCTCAGATTTATATTTATGATAAAGTTTGTAATGTTTTACAAAAGACTGAATGTCATTTTTGCTTTCATATAATTCAGCCAATGCTTCATGCGCCTTATAAATCATGGCTTTTGCCTTAATATCTTCTGCTACTTTCAACGATTTGAGAAAATACTCATTGGCTTTTTCTGTATCCTCCTGCAGGAACGATATTTTTCCCAGGTGCAATAAGCAGTCCGCTTCACCTACTTTATAGCTGATCTCACTGCTATTGGAAAGACTTCTTGAAAAATATTCCTTTGATTCATCCAACCTGTTTTGCTTTAAAAAAAGATTGCCTATAGTAAAAAGAGCGTCCCCTTTCATGATCTTTTGGGAGGATTGTTCACTTAGCCGGAGGCACTGAAACGAGGCTTCGAAAGCTTTTTCCATTTGCCCGTCATTCAGATATATTTCTGCCATACAATCCAACACTCTTGGCTGAAGATCATTAGAAGCTTTAATTTCCTTACTCAGGGTTAAAGCCTTTTCCAGAAATTCAAGCCCCTTTTTATGATCTCCAAGCGTAACACCGTAAACATACCCTGCACCATTTAAAGCATAAGCCTCTGCTTCTTTATTTCCAACTTCTTCACTGCATCGCAATCCTTTTAAAAAAAGTTCAAGACTTCTTTCAATATCGCCCATATAATAATAAATGGCGGCGATCGAGACATAGGATTGTGCTTCTCCACTTTTTTCACCCATGTTCACAAACAATTCCAGGGCTTGAAAGGAAAGGGTCAACGCAGTTTCAAGGTTAGAAAGGTAACGATTGCTCACTCCCATATTACGTATAGCATAAGCCAATCCTTTTGGATAGGGATATTCTTCTGCAAGTCTTTTTGCTTCGCTGCTCAATTCTAGCGCAAGCTTAGGTTGTGTAATATGTAATTCCCATGCCTGCCTGTTTAAATCATCAATACTGCTGATAGTATCCGCTGCTATGGTTTCATTTCCAATAACAATTTCTTTCATATATATTTTTTTAACCTATTGGTAATTGAATAATAAACTCCGTTCCCTCTCCCTCTTTTGTCTCTACCTTCAATTCTCCGCCATGTGCCTTTACAATATCATAACTCAGCGACAATCCCAATCCTGTTCCCTGCCCTGTAGGTTTAGTGGTAAAAAATGGCTGGAATATCTTGTCCAATATTCTTTGCGGAATGCCGCTTCCGTTATCCTTTATTGTTACCAACACCCTATTCCCTTTTTTTTCGGTGATCACCAACACCAACGGTTCATAATTATCCGGAGTCAATTTATTTTTTTCATTCACTGCATAAAAAGCATTGGTGATCAGGTTAAGTATAACGCGACCAATATCCTGTGGAATAACCTTGACCAATCCGAGGCTATCGTCATAATCGGTTTTTGTAGCCGTATTGAACGTTTTATCCTTTGCGCGCAAACCATGGTAAGCCAGTCGCAGGTATTCATCGGCCAGCGCATTGATATCGGTCAGTTCTTTTTGTCCAGAACCGGTACGACTATGCTGCAACATTCCTTTTACTATATCTCCGGCCCGCTTTCCATGATGCAGGATCTTCTCCAGGTTTTGTTTTACATCTTCTGCAATTTGTATAGCCTCTTCTTTATCTCCTGAACGCAATTCCTGGATCATCTCCTCTAATAACTCGGTACTCACATCAGAAAAATTATTAACGAAATTCAAAGGGTTCTGTATCTCATGAGCAATACCGGCCGTTAATTCCCCAAGGGATGCCATTTTTTCTGAATGTACCAGCTGAGCCTGGGCGGCTTTTAATTCTTCCAGCGACTGGTTCAAGGCCTCATTAGCTTGTTCCATGGCTTTTCTTTTCTGTTCCAGTTCTTCGATGGTCTCTTCTAAAAGTATAGTGGTAGTTCTCTTCACTTTCTCTGTCCGGTCCAGTTTGAAATCAAGTATCACCATTTCCCTGCCGGTGTCATTTACCAGTTTTTCAAGAGCGGTTTTTTCCGCTTCATTCAGGCTCGCGGATTGCTGAACAGCCTCTAACAATTGCTGAAGTTTTAGATTCATTATCGCTCTTTTAATACCACACAACAATTAGTCAGGTTATGCATTTCTAAATTTCCACCATGTGCCCTTGCCAATTCTGCATTGGAGAAAAATCCTACCATCGGCACATTCCATATCTTTTTCAACCCTTCGATCTCGTCTTTGATCATCGGGCCCAGGGCTATCTGCCTTCCTGCACAACTGAAAATGATCACGGCATCTGCCTCCGGCATTTCTTCTGCTTTTAATTCTTCGCAACCCTTCACCACTTTCTCCACCACATCAAAATCCGGTGGCAAAGAAAATCGCACTTTCGATCCCTGTGGCACTGAACCGCTGCAAAAAAAAGAATGGTCAGTCCAGTCGATCAAAAGACCCGGCCGCATCACCGGATCCCCCTTTTCTCGCTGCAACTGCAAAGGGAAAGAACAAGCGATCTCCAGCATCAGGTTCTTATTGTCGGGCGATACATTTTGTATACCACCATATTTGGCTGTGAGATCTAACACTGGTATATCATCTACCGTGAACACATGGTTCCCTTCGCTTTTCGTAACGGTGCGAACCGTTCCAACCGCATTCCATCCACAACTGGCCCTTCCTTTTATTTTAATTTTATCTTCATCCAGCACCAATACCACCATACCCTGCTTGGTTTCATGGCCATTAGTAAATACAAATTGTTCGGTAAAAGAATAATCATCTCCTGCCCCGCCTCCATACACATTTACATTTTCACCTACCACATCCGCAAAACCAAAAAGCAATTGCTCCGCATCCGTTTCGGTATGACTGAATGAAAGAAGAAAGGCGGGATTGGCAAAACGCAACTTTGCCTGTTTGGCAAATCCTGCTGCTATTTCGCGATAATTTTTTTCGGGATATTCCACCAGGGTAATGCTGAAATAATCTTTGTTTAAATCCAGCAACTGTATGGCGATGGAACCACTCCCGATATTTTCATCAATGAATTCACCATT
>JAYTXP010000200.1:0-5045 GCA_043742885.1 Chitinophagaceae bacterium
TCATAATTAAAAATTCCGCTGAAAATAATTTGAGGTGTACTGAAAATTCCCCATGTAAGATTGGATTGAAGGGGGAAGCCCATGCCCCAGGTATTGAACCATGACGGCCATACACCGTTCCGCAGGCATTCGCTCATGAAAAAATTAATAGGATATTCCAGGGCAACAATATCATTCTTCATGGCCAGCAGCATGAAACTTACAGGCGCATAAGCCAGCAATCCGCAAATGGCGATGAAAAAATATGGTTTGTAAGCTTTCAAATTATGATCTGGTTTTCCATTTGCCATTGACGATGCCATCGTATAAAAATATGGGCATATATTTTTGAATAAAGTAAACCAGCTTCCACCGTTTTGTAATAAATACGCGCTTCCTTTTATTTTCAATAGCTGAATAAGCCTGGTCCGCTGCTTTTTCCACAGAAGATACCCAGAAGGAGCGCTCCGATTTTCCCATAGCGGTGTCCATAAATCCGGGAATCAGTTCAGTAATATAAATATTAGTTTTTTCAAAACCAGCTCTGACCCGAAGGCTTTCAAGGTATATATGCTGAAATGATTTGCTCGCATGATATGCGGGCGCCATTTTATTTCCGCGAATTGCTGCAATAGAGGTAACGCCCGCAATTTGACCTCCTCCCTGAGTTTTGAAATAATTCCAGATAAGTGAAACAATACGAACAAACCCTTTCACATTCACATCAATGGTCTCTTCTTCAGGAGGAAAATGTAGTTCCGGATTAAAATGAATAATGGATGCGCACATAATTAGCAGGTCCAGTCCATTCATTTCATGGATCATTTCTCCAATAACTGAAAGTATGGATGGATCAGCCATATCGGCCTGACGAATAAGAATAGCAGGGTTTTCATTCTTTAATTCGTTCAATAATTGTCCGCGTCTGGCTACAACGGCTACAGTTGCTCCTTTGGAAGCATAAATGGTAGCGAGTTTACGGCCTAGCCCTGAACTTCCTCCGATTATAAGGACTTTCTTATTCATCAAGAGATGGTTTGTCGGTAGCTTTTTTTCTTGTCTTTTTCCCACCAGTAATATCCAAGCATTTTGGTGGTGACCTGTTTTCCAAAATAATGTTCGAGGGTACGATACAGGATCACATCATATTTACGGTGAAAATTTATCCAGCAGGCATTACAATTTTCATGATAATACTTTTGTTTTTCTCTTGCACCAGCCCCATTAAAGATCTCATCCAGTGAGTTGGTATTTATATTACCTATCAAAACATCCAGGTGCTGACAGATTGGCACATCGCCATTTGGAAGGATGACCAGACTATCAAGAATACTATGACATTTTAATTTTAGCCCTCCTTTTCTCCATTCATCATAGAGCACAAGGAAATCGAAATTCTCAGGGAATTTTTTCACAATGTCCGGTATTCTGCTTTTTATATCCATTAACTGACTGGAATCTACAGGGGCAGATATGGTCTGACTCTTCGATTGGATCAATGCCGTTGCCTCTTTCATGGAACGAATGTTCTCATTCTTCAGGCTACCAATATCATACTGGTTGGGAGATTCAATAGTATCAAAGAAGGAAATATCATTATAGACTCCGATACGCATATCAATACCATAACGAAGAGCGACGTTAGCAACATGTTCCATATCGCTGAAATCGTTATATGGCGATAAGGTAAACATCAGACTTATTGGTAGCTTATTATGTAAGCGTTCCAGCGTATGAATTATTCCTTCATATCCATCTTTACCCCGCATATGCAGATAACCATCCTTGTCTCCATCAAGGGATATGAATAATCTTTTCGGAGGATGTTTTTCTACCGCTTCCACCAGTAATTCTGGTTTCAGGCAATTAGAAAGCAAATCGAAATTGGGATGATTTTTTTTGAACCAGCCCATAATATCGATAGCATCCGGATGAAGCAAAAATTCACCTCCTTCTAATCCAACCCGGGTATGCCTGTTAATGCACCTGCTTTGCATTATTTCTTTGATCTTTTCAAACGGAAGATAATTGACAGGCCTTTTGGTCCAGATCAGGCAATGTTTGCAGGCGGAATCACATAGATCTGTTCCATAGATCATCAGGGTCGATAGCTTTTTCCCCGAAGGATTCCATCGATTATTCAGGAAGGTCATTCCCCTTTGAATATAATTTTGTACTGAATACATTAAATAACCTGATTATGCGGCTCCTGTAAAATTACTGAAGGAATGTGGAAGGGTAGAGGAGGATCAGGAATATTTTGTTTTTAATTTCAAAAATGGAATTTCAAAATAGCGGTAACTCAGTATACTGATAAGAATGGCAATGGCAGTGACAAGGGTAGCAGCAAGCAATTCAGCTGTTTTCAAAGAGGTCATTGTTATCATTTGCAATTTTAATCGATCGAAAAAGATAAGGTACACAGGCCAGTGAAATACATAGAATCCATACGAAATCCTTCCGAAAAATCGCAGCAGTGAATTATTAAAAAGCAGTTCAATAAGTTTCGATCTTCCTTCCGCCGCTTCAAATACCAGCAATCCAAAAAGCATGGCAAAGGTGCTATATCCTACAAAAGCCAGGAAAGGCAGATTATTATTATTCATGCCATTGATAAAATAAAAACCGAAGTTGATACCGGCGAGGAGCAATACGATATAGGTAAGATTTTTTCTGAGGATCTCCGGATCGATCCTGATAATTACACTTATGATAGCGCCAATACAAAGTCCGTCGATACGGGTGAATGTAAAAAAACTGGAATACCTTAATTCTGCTATTTGCTGATTCCAGATAAGATAACGGCCAACACCTGTAAACACCAGCAGGATCAATGAAAAAATAAGTAACCGTTTTGGTTTACGCAGTAATAAAATAACCAGCGGCCAGAATAAATAAAATTGTTCCTCCACCGCCAGTGACCAGGTATGCAGCAACATCTGGTTGCTATCGGGTGCTTTAAATATAAATAACCAGTTCTGCAGGTAGGTCCACATGTAAAACTGGTTATCATAATAATATCCCGGATCATAATGAAGTGAAGGAATCCGAGGAAGTAGGTAAAGGCATATAAACAGAGCAAGGTAATAAACAGGAAAAATGCGTAATACCCGACGCATGTAAAAGTTTTTCAGGTAACCAGTTTGTCCCACTGAATCCATTAAGATACCCGTAATAAGAAAACCAGATATCACAAAGAAGAGATCAACTCCCAGCCATCCGAAGAAAAAATAATTGAGAAACCCAAAATTGTGCAGGAAGACCACCAGTAGGATTGCAAGGCCACGAAGCCCATCAATTGCGGGATAGTATCGTTTCTTATTTGGTAAAGTATGGGTGGTCATAGTGGCATTTAATCCAGATCAAACCGTCGCTGGATATATTTTCCGGCCATATCAAATTCAATATTTATTGCATCTCCGATTTGAATCTCACAGATATTAGTATGGTCGTAGGTATATGGAATAATAGCTACGCGAAAACTTTTCCTTTTCACTGCAAAACAGGTCAGACTGATCCCATTTAAAGCCACTGAACCTTTTTCTATCAGCAGGGGAGCGAATTTGCCGGGGATTTTGAATTGAAATTCCCAGGAACCATCCTTTACCCATTTTTTGCAGCAAATGCCTAAGCCGTCTATATGGCCCTGAACCAGGTGACCGTCCAATCGATCCCCAACCTTTACTGCTTTTTCAAGATTGATCTGGCTTCCTGCCTTCCATTCAGAGAGGTTGGTTTTCCTGAGTGTTTCTTCAATGGCAGTAATACGATGAGAACCAGGACTTTTTTCATCCACTGTAAGGCATACCCCATTATGAGCCAGGCTCTGATCAATTTTTAGCTGATCAGAAATGGGAGAGTTGATCCAGTACTGGCAATTTGAACCCTGTGAGGTCACTTCGATTATTTCTCCGATAGATTCTATGATTCCGGTGAACATATCCGCAAAATAGCAGTTAATTCGCTGTTTTAAAGGAGAAAACTGTGGAGAATTGTTGAACGAGGGTTTGCCCGATTCAGAAATTCCTGCTATATTTGCGCTCCCCCGGAACCTGATCGGCCGTGGGAACAAACAAAAAAACTACCAGAGGAGGTATAAAAGTTATGCTGATCATCGATTCAAAAGATTGCGAAAACATTGACAAAGCCCTTAAGAAGTACAAAAAGAAATTCGAGAAGTCGAAAGTCCTTTTGCAATTAAGAGAGCGCCAGTGTTTCACCAAACCTTCAATTAAGCGTCGTGGTGAAATTCTGAAAGCTGTGTATAAGCAAAATATTGCCAGCGGCAAGATTGAACAATAAGTTCCTCCCGGTTAATATATTCAGAGGATAGCGGTAAAGTTTAATAGCTTTACTGCTGTCCTTTTTTATTTTACCTATGTCGGAAACCGGATCCATACAATCCTTTCTGGATTTTCTCAAGTTTGAGAAAAGATATTCGGCTCATACGCTTACTTCTTATAAAAACGACCTTCGCGATTTCATGGATTTTCTGGATATAACCTATCCCGGCACACCGATCCATTCTGCTTCTCACATATTTATTCGCTCCTGGCTTGCCCAGTTAAAAAACAAGGGAATGGAAGCGACTTCCATCAACCGAAAAATATCCAGCCTTCGTTCTCTTTTTAAATATCTGTTGCGCACAGGAGAGGTTGAATCAAGTCCTATGGCCAAAGTAAACGGATTAAAAACAGGGCGTAAACTGCCAGTATTTGTGAAAGAGAAAGAAGCGGCCGATCTCCTGGAAAATCTTTCTATTCATGTAGAGGACTGGCGATCGCTGAATGCCTCTGTCATGATCCATATATTTTATGCTACAGGGATTCGATTGAGTGAACTCGTTAATTTAAAAACAAAGCAACTTGATCTGGGAAAAAAGCAGATCAAAGTTTTGGGGAAAGGAAATAAAGAAAGGATCATTCCTGTGAGTAAGGAACTGGTAGATATTATCAAAAGGTATGAAAAAGAAAAATTAATTCAATTTCCCGAACTGGAGGCAGGTCAGGAGGCTCCGTTGCTGTTAACTGAAAAAGGAAAAAAATTATATTCCAAATACGCCTGGA
>JAYTXP010000201.1:0-6684 GCA_043742885.1 Chitinophagaceae bacterium
GCCAAATGAGGCAGGGATCACGAATACATTATCGGCTTTTTCCATAATGCCGAAATCAATGGAAATATTAGTGCACTGCGGATAAATATCTTCAAGCGCTTTCTTTTCTTCGGGGCCATTGAACTTATCAATTTCCGCAGCGAAAACCTCATACATCTCAGGAAGATATTTTTCAAAGGCCGAAAGCAAGGTCTTTACTTTCCAGGTGAATATGCCAGCGTTCCATAAAAAATCTCCGCTGGCCATAAAAGCTTTTGCCAGCTCTGCAGTTGGTTTTTCAGTGAACGTTTTTACTTTATGTACCTCCGGCGCGGCCATCAGCGTATCGTGCTGAATATATCCGTATCCGGTATTAGGAGTAGTAGGCTTTATGCCGATTGTGACGAGTGCGTTTATATGGCCCACAAAATGGAACGCCTTTTTGGCGGTTTTAATAAATTCGTCGGTTTCAAGGATGAGATTATCGGCCGGAGCAGCAATCATTAACGCTTCAGGATCTTTCTGAAATAATTTAAAGGCAATATATGCTATACAAGGTGCTGTGTTCTTGCGGGATGGTTCCGCAAGAATATTTTCTATCTTTATTTGTGGTACCTGTTCTCTGACAAGAGATACATATTCCTGGGCCGTGACTATAAAAATGTTTTCCGGAGGCACCAGTTTTGAATACCTCTCAAAGGTTTGCTGAATCAGGGTTTTACCTGTTCCAAGAATATCTAAAAATTGCTTGGGATAATTTGTTCTGCTCATTGGCCAGAATCTGCTTCCTATACCACCAGCCATAATGGCTACATAGTGATGTTTGTTCATATATCGCTCGCTCCTGGCTATTTTCTCGTACATTAAAAAATCAGATCAATCCTTCTCTAATCAGATCGTGCAAATGTATTATCCCTTTGTATGATCCTCCTTCTGTTACCGCAAGTTGTGATATTCCATACTTACGCATATACTCAAGCGCCCCCACAGCCAGCATATCTGGCTCGATAGTCTTTGGGTTAACTGTCATGATATCTTCTGCCCTTACATCTTCCAGCGACTTACCGCTTTCAAGCAATCTTCTCAGATCTCCATCAGTTATCAATCCAATAAGTTGATTGTTTTCATCTGTAACAGCTGTAATCCCCAGGCGCCGGGTTGTCATCTCTACGATCACTTCTTTAAGACTTTGACCCGCCTTCACATCTGGCTTTTCGTTGTTTATATAAAGATCGGATACACGCAGGTAAAGTTTTTTGCCCAGTGTTCCCCCTGGATGAAATCTTGCAAAATCATCTGAACGAAAACCTTTCAACTCCATCAGGCAAACTGCCAGCGCATCACCCATTACTAACTGAGCCGTGGTGCTGCTGGTTGGAGCCAGGTTATTTGGACAAGCCTCCTGTTCAACGGTAGTATTTAAAACAAACTGTGCGTGCTGTGCCAGATAGGAATTCATTGTACCCGTTATCGCGATGATGGTATTACCAAAATTTCGGATCAGTGGCACTAGTAATTTTATTTCGGGGCTTTCCCCGCTTTTACTGATGATGATCACTACATCGTTTTGTTGAACAATACCCAGATCTCCATGAATTGCGTCGGCGGCATGCATAAAAATGGAGGGGCTTCCGGTAGAATTAAGAGTAGCTACAATTTTTTGAGCGATGACCGCACTTTTTCCAATACCACTTATCACAATTCGTCCTTCACAATCCTTCAGGGATTGCACGGCTTTTTCAAAATCCTCATTGATAAATAAAGCTAGGCCGCTAATTGAACGGGCTTCCAGGGCTATGGTCCTCAATGCTATTTCTTTGATCTGAACAGTCATGGCACATTATAATTCCTCGTAATTCAGGGGAACGAGGGCAAAATTAGAGGTTTTGATTAAAGACTGCCATAAATAAACTACGGCAATTTTAACGGTTTTACACGCGTTTAAAAGGAGATGAATTTGTAAATTCGCTGACTTATTTTGCTTTGAGTGAGATTGTGAATGATATGTGAGAAGGAACCTTCAACCATCGGCTTTTCGGCTAAAAATTCTACAAGATCCTGGTCTGTTTCGGGCAAAAAATTGTAACTTAAAAGAATCTGATTTATAGCATTCGATTAAACGAGGCCACCGCGACCTCAATAAATAGTGAAATGGGAACTGTAATATCGAAAAAGCCCGATGCCAAGGCTAAAAAACCAGCAGCAGCTAAACCCAAAAAAGAATCCGGAAAAACCAAATCATCCGCAGCCCCCTTTGATCTCCATAAGGCGCTCAAGGAAAATTTTGGTTTCAGCAAATTCAAAGGAACACAGGAAAAAGCCATCGAATCATTAATGGCTGGTCATGATACATTCGTCATTATGCCAACCGGAGGAGGGAAAAGTCTTTGCTACCAGCTTCCGGCTCTTGTCAGCGAAGGAGTGGCCATCATTGTTTCTCCTCTTATTGCACTAATGAAGAACCAGGTAGACCTGGTGCGCGGATACAGCAGCCGGGATAATATCGCGCATTTTCTTAATTCAACGCTCAATAAAAAAGAAATTAAAGAAGTTCATGATGACCTGCTCAATGGCCATACGAAATTGCTTTATGTAGCACCTGAAACATTGACCAAGCAGGAAAATCTGGAATTTTTCTCCGACCTTAAATTATCTTTCTTCGCTGTAGATGAAGCGCATTGTATTTCTGAGTGGGGTCATGATTTCCGTCCGGAATATCGTCGCCTTCGGGAAATGATGGTACAGATCAATCCGGATATTCCGGTAATTGCACTAACTGCCACTGCTACTCCGAAAGTTCAAAGTGATATCGTTAAGAATCTTGATCTGCATAAGCCGAATATTTTCATCTCTTCATTTAACCGATCTAATCTCTATTATGAGGTATTGCCTAAGATCAATAAGGCACAGACCGATGAAAACATTGTTCGTTTTATAAAAAGTATGAAAACCAAGAGTGGTATTATTTATACACTCAATCGTAAAACAACCGAAGAATTGGCGGATCTGCTGATGGCCAATGGTATTAAAGCGGTGGCCTATCATGCAGGGTTGGATAGTAAGCTTCGTTCTACAAGACAGGATCTTTTTCTTGGAGAAGACGTGCAGGTGATCTGCGCTACTATCGCTTTCGGAATGGGTATCGACAAACCAGATATTCGTTTTGTAATTCACTATAATATTCCCAAATCAATTGAAAATTATTACCAGGAAACGGGCCGCTCCGGACGTGATGGTATGGAAGGAAAATGTGTTCTGTATTATTCTCATAAAGATGTGAGCAAACTGGAACACCTGATGCGCGATAAACCACTTAGTGAAAGAGAAGTGGGCGCCCAGCTGATCAACGAAACAGTGGGTTTCGCAGAAACAGGCGTTTGCCGCCGCAAAGTGCTGATGAGTTATTTTGGAGAAGAATATGAGAATGAGAATTGCGGTAGCTGCGACAATTGTCTGCATCCGAAGGAAAAATTGGAAGCAAAAGAAGAAGCAGTTCTTGCTTTGAAAGCTATAAAACAACTGGACGAGCGTTTCGCCACAGATTATGTGGTACAGATCATCACAGGAAAACTCACACCACAGATTCAAATGTTCCGCCACGAGGGATTACATGCATTCGCCAGTGGCAACGAGCGGGATCTGCATTTCTGGAATTCACTTATACGTCAGATGTTACTCGCCGGTCTGCTGATAAAAGATATTGAAGAATATGGTGTGCTGAAGCTTACAAAAAAGGCCGAAGCTTTCATGAAAAAGCCTAAATCTTTCCAGATCATTCTGAATAATCTTTATGATAATGCAAATGCAGATGATGAAGAAGCTGTTGAAGCGAATTCAGGATCCGCTACCGATGAGAAGTTATTAGAGATGCTGAAAGAACTTCGCCAGGTAGAGTCGAAAAAGAAAAGCCTTCCTCCCTTTGTTTTATTTCTCGAATCATCCTTGCAGGATATGGCCACCTTTTACCCGATCACACTGGAAGGATTGGAAAAATGCCAGGGAGTTAGCAAGGGTAAAGCCATTAAATATGGCCGTCCTTTTGTTGACCTTATAAAGAAATATGTAGAGGAAAACAATATTGAACGCCCTGATGATTTTGTGATGAAAAGTGTGGTGAACAAGAGCGGAAATAAAGTGTATATCATTCAGAACACAGATAAAAAAGTTTCGCTGGAAACCATTGCAAAAAATAAAGGCTGGAGAATGGATGAGATGCTGGAAGAAATGGAGACCATCGCTGCCAGCGGCACCCGCCTAAATCTGGATTATGCCATTGATGAAATGCTGGACGAGAATGATCAGGAAGAGATCCTTGAATATTTTAAAGGTTGCTCCACGTCTTCATTGAAGATCGCACAAGAAGAACTTTCCGATTATAATTTCAATTGGGAACAATTGAAGATCATGCGGATCAAATTTCTTAGTGTTTACGGAAACTGATGCTTCGATAACTGAGCCTGTCTGCTGCCAGGCAGCCCCGTCGAAGCTAAAATTCAGCGGATTTAGGTGTCCTTGGAAAGGCGATCACGTCCCTTATATTGGCCATGCCCGTTACGAACTGAACCATTCTTTCAAAACCAAGACCGAAGCCTGCATGAGGTACGGTACCAAATCTTCTTGTATCAAGATACCACCAGAGTTCTTCCGCTGGAATATGCATTTCTTTCATTCGGGCAGTAAGCATATTCATACGCTCTTCCCTCTGTGATCCGCCTACAATTTCACCAATGCCCGGTGCAAGTATATCCATCGCCGCAACGGTTTTACCATCATCATTCAACCGCATATAGAAGGACTTTATCTCTTTCGGATAATTTGAAAGGATCACAGGCTTTTTAAAATGTTTTTCTACCAGGTATCGTTCGTGCTCACTTTGAAGATCCATGCCCCAGCCCGTGATCTCGTATTGAAATTTCTTTTTCTTATTGTGATTGCTCTCGCGAAGTATATCAATTGCTTCAGTATACGTGAGACGTTGAAAATTGTTATTGAGAACAAACTCTAACTTTTCCATCAACCCCAGTTCACTTCGTTTATCCTGTGGTAATAATTTTTCTTCTTCTGCCAAACGCTGAGAAAGAAAGTCAAGATCCTCCCGATTGTTTTCTATGGCAAAACCGATCAGATATTTAATGAACTCTTCTGCCAGATCCATATTGTCTTCCAGGTCAGAAAAAGCCATTTCAGGTTCTATCATCCAGAACTCGGCCAGGTGTCTGGCGGTATTGCTATTCTCTGCGCGAAATGTGGGACCAAATGTATAGATATCACCAAAAGCTGTAGCACCAAGCTCACCTTCCAGTTGTCCGCTAACGGTAAGATTGGTACTTCTTCCAAAAAAATCTTCTTTGAAATCAATGCCACCCTCTTCCGTACGGGGAGGATTATCAAAGGGCAATGTAGTTACACGAAACATTTCACCGGCGCCTTCTGCATCACTGGCTGTAATGATCGGGGTATGCATGTATACAAATCCTTTTTCATGAAAGAACTTATGCACGGCAAAGGCCAGCGAATGGCGAATGCGAAAAACAGATCCGAATGTATTGGTACGAAACCGCAGGTGCGCGATTTCCCTTAAAAACTCAAGACTATGTTTTTTGGGTTGTAATGGATATTTCTCCGCGTCACAATCACCTAAAATTTCCAGCTCAGATGCTTTAAGGTCCATCTTCTGACCCTTTCCAAGGGAGGGGTGAACGATTCCTTTTACGCGTAAAGAAGCGGAAGTAGTTACCCTTTTTAGTATTTCATCTGCAAAAAGACCCAGCTCAAGCACCACCTGGATATTGCTATTGGTGCTGCCATCATTCAGCGCAATGAACTGATTATTACGGAAAGTTCTTACCCAACCCATTACCGTTACTTCCTGTCCTGCTGGTTCCTGGCGCAGCAGCTCTTTGATCCTGGTTCTCTTATTAAACATAGTACGCTTTTTGCAGGTGGCAAAGGTATAGCATCAGGCGTTTGAAGTTTCTGAAATTGGCAAGGGGGCTGGCTAAAAAGCTAAAAATCAATGGAAATTTTTGATTTTCAGGATTTAGATGTAATATTGCATCGGAAAGAGGCAAAGAATTTTTAGTTCTCCCAAGGATTTAGCTCTCGTTTACCGCCTTATTCCGTTCAACCATAAATCAGAAAATTTCAGATTCCCATCATTGTGACTCCGAGTCGTGATTAATCTTAAGACATTTATATGTACGATATCCTTCAATTGAACGACATGCTCGTTCCAGAACTGCTTGACATTGCAGATCAGTTAAAGATTCCCCAGGCTAAAAAATTAAACAAGCAGGATCTGATATATAAAATACTGGACTCGCAAGCCATTGCGGATTCTAAAGGTGCAAAACCTACCGATGACGGAAAACGTAAGCGTGTGGTAAAGACAACCACCTCTACTGGTAGTGAAGAAGCCATTGTTGAAAGTGGTGGAGAGGAAAGACCCAATATTAAAAAACCCAATATGCCCGTTAGAAAAGAAGAAAAACCTCCTATTAAAAAAGCCAGGAAAAAACCAGCAGAAAAAGAAGATGAAGCGGTTCCAGAAATGGCAAATGGCAATCAAAACGAAAACGAATCAGAAAATGATTCAGAAAATCAGGAAAAAGACGGCAACGAGAATACTAATAATTACCCGGCCACCCAAGCAAACGAAATGCAGCCTGGTCCTGCTCAGCAACAGGATCAATTGGCTCTTCAACA
>JAYTXP010000202.1:0-21250 GCA_043742885.1 Chitinophagaceae bacterium
ATGATAAGTATAGCCAGTAAAATGCAGAAATAATTCAGTGTGGTACGCATCAGCTGTTCTCTATTGGTTTAATGGTGACCTGGACCATCAGTATCCGGTTGGTATCACGCTCAGTAATAGTGAATTCAAAATCGCCGCTTCTCATAGTGGATCTTTCTGCAGGGAATTCTCCTGCAATTTCAAGTATTAGACCGCCCAAAGATTCACTTTCTCCTCTTACAGAATCAAATGTATCACGTGGCAGGTTCATAATTCTGCAGGCATCATTAATTGTGGTTCGTCCCTCAAACATATAATTATGATCGTCTATCTTTCGGTTCAGCGTTTCATCTTCATCAAATTCATCTTTAATCTCCCCTATGATTTCTTCCAGAATATCTTCCATGGTAACGATGCCACTGGTTCCTCCAAACTCATCTACCACCACGGCGAAATGAATTCTTTTCTGTTGAAACTCTCTTAGTAGATCTTCGATCAGTTTTGTTTCCGGTACGAAAAAGGGTTGCCTGATCAGTTTATGCCAGTCGAAACTATCAGGTTCATCAAGAAAAGGGATAAGGTCCTTGGTATTGATCAATCCTAAAACATCATCCATGCTACTGCGATAAACCGGAATGCGGGTATAATGCAGCTCTTCCACTTTTTTGATCAGCCCTCCAAATGACATGGAGTGTTCTATCCCACTTACATCCAGGCGACTTCTCATGATCTGTTTTACAGAGATATTGCCGAATTTGACAATGCCCTTCATAATATTCTTCTCATCCTGCGAAGCTTCTTCATCCGATTTAATATCGATAGCTTCATCCAGTTCTTTATTGCTCATGGCCTGTGAACGATCAGCTCCTGCTCGTTTTCCAATATTATCTGCCAGTGAAATAATCCAGCGGCTGATTCTTCTCAATAATAAATGAATGCCTTCCACAAGCACAGCAGAGCCATAGGCAAAACGAAGATTATTTTGTGCAGCCCATACTTTAGGGAAGATCTTACCAATGAAAATAAGTACAAAGGCGATGATGAGAACTTTGATAATTACTTCTACTAAGCCACCAGGATTATTAAAACTAATAAACTGGCTGAGCAGATAATTAAGCAGAACGATAATACTGATGTTTACAAAAGTGCCGCTGATCAGCAGTGAGGCATATACTTCTTTAGGTTCTTCCAGCAGGGTAACAATTCTACGAGCCCCCGGATGCTGCTTTGTTTTCAGCATATTAATGTCCTTGCTGCCAAGAGAAAATAATGCTACCTCCGCACCGGAAATAGTGAAGGCAAGCAATAACAAAGCCAGCAGGATGACTGCAAGAAAACTTGTCCCCCTCGGATTTATATAAAGTAAAGTGAAGAGTTGATATAGTTGAGAGATCAATATCGAATGAATTTCCAAAACAAACTGTTTAGGTGCAAAAATACAGTTCCCACTCAATAAGGCAGATCATTAGATGGATCTGTCAGTATATCACTGGAACCCAGTCCTTCCGTACCTGCTTCAGGCCCATGATGGCCCGCCTCCGCCTTTTTTATCCAGCATTATAAGATTATCGCCCACTACTTCGGTGGCAAACTTGCGGTTCCCGTCCTTATCATCCCAGGATCGGGTCCTTAATCTTCCTTCGATATAGACCAAGCTGCTTTTGTGAAGATATTTCTGCGCCAGCTCGGCCAGTCCTCGCCAGAGCACGACAGTATGCCTTTCAGTTTGAGACACCAGTTTACCTGTTCGATCCTTGAAAGTCTCTGTGGTGGCCAGGGGAAATTTTGCGACGGCAATATTGCCTTCCAGGTGTTGCACATCCGGGTCCTTGCCCAGGTTACCAATCAGCATTACACGATTTACGCCACGCATAATTATCTATTTAATTTAGAAATCGTCAATGGCCTTATCTACTTAAAGTTAATTTTTTTGAAGCAAACCTAAAAGAGAAAAATTCTTGTTCTCCTTCGTGTCACTGGCTGTTCTTCGTGCAATTCGGCTGTTATTAGTGTCATTCGTGACCAGCTGTTTTATAAAATCCTTGTCATTGGTCACCGGCTGTTAAATAAAAATTGATAAACCGTGGGAACGCCAGCTTTTTCATCAGGGCAGGACTTACCCATTTCCAATTATCTATATCTGGTTGCTGAAGCAGATTCAGTTCAATGAACTGACCTTCTAATTTCTGATGCGATAGAAGTTGTTTGAAGGTGGATGAAACGGAGAGCAACTCATATTTACCTTTTATCAGCCATTTGTTTTTTTTAGCGATCGCTAATAGTTCATCCTGACTGGCGGGCGCGACCATTTCTATCAGAGGAAATTCATAGAGTCCCTGCCAGATATCTTTTTTATCTCTAAGTCGTACTGCCTTTTGGTTCTTATAGTTCAGTATAAAATAATAGAAAACCCGTGACTTCAATTTTTGCTTTTTCGCTTTCACCGGCAGTACATCTACCAACTCATTTTGATAAGCGAAACAAACAGATCGGAAGGGACAATCTTCACATAGTGGCAATTGAGGTTTACATAGCGTAGCGCCAAAATCCATTATGGCCTGGTTGTATTTGCCCGGCTGTTTTTTATCCAGCCATTCATTGGCAATATCAGTAAATATTTTTTTGCCTTCGGCAGAACCGATGGCCTGGCTGATACCGGTGAGTCTGGATAAGACACGAAAAACATTTCCATCGATCACCGCATGCGAAAGATTGAAAGCAAAAGAAGAAATGGCAGCGGCTGTATAGGGGCCAACGCCTTTTAATGCAAGAATGTCTTCATAGTTAGATGGAAACTGGCCATTCAGCGTATTGGAAATAAAACGTGCTGTGCTTAACAGATTGCGGCACCTGGAATAATAACCCAAACCTTCCCAGAGTTTAAATACTTTTTCATCAGTTGCTTTTGCGAGATCCTGAATCCGAGGAAAATTTTTGATGAACTTCAAATAATAAGCAAGTCCCTGTTCCACGCGGGTTTGTTGTAAAATAATTTCACTTATCCAAATCCGGTAGGGGTCCTTTTCGCCTTTCCAAGGCATGGTCCGGTCATTTTTCTGTTCGTCCCATTTTAATAGGATGCGCGAAAACTGCCTGAGTTTAAGTGGAACTGACTGATTTGCCATGAAGTAAGCTCAAAAATCGGCTAAAAACCGCTTTTACGCTGAATTTTTGGGTTAGCGGCAATAAAAAGGAGAATTCTCAAAAAATTTATGCCTATTCTGTTGACTATCATATAATTTTAATTTAATTTGGTGAAACTTAAATCTTAAAACCTGCAATCATGAGAAAAGCCGACCTGGTTAATCAGATATCTGAAAAAACCGGAATCCCAAAAGTAGATGTGCTTGTTACTCTTGAAACTATGTTCAAAGAGGTGAAGGACACGCTTGCGGCTGGTGAAAATATTTATATCCGTGGTTTCGGTAGCTTTATTACTAAGAAAAGAGCTGCCAAGATCGGTCGTAATATCAAGAAGAATATAGCTGTACATATCCCCGAGCATTATATACCTGCATTCAAGCCTGCGAAAGAATTTGTTGCAGAGGTTAAGAAACTAAAAGAGCAAAAGCCAGATCCCGGACCTGGTGAAGATGCATAAGATTTAGTTTCATCTCTATTTCCCAATGATATAGTAGATTAGGGTACCTTCGCCACGAAAATTTTGGAGCGTGAAGAAACCACAACTGATCACTATTGTAATCGCCATCCTATTTGTAGGCGTACTTTATTTTTTTGGCCCAACAAAAGGGAAGAAGGAAAAAACCGCAGCGGGACCAGTTGCATCTAATATGGATGATGGCCATACTGTGGTCAATATTGATACTTTTCTCATTTTAGGCAAGAAAAAGCTTAATTCTGAACAAGTTGTAAGAATAAATGAGCTGGAACATTCTATTAGCCGCGGGGATGTAAAAGAGCAGCAACTTAAAGTGTATCAACAGTTAGCGAAGTTCTGGTATGATAGCGCTAACGCCTTTGAGCCATTCGCCTGGTACACAGCAGAAGCGGCAAGGTTGGAAAATTCGGAAAAAAGCCTGACCTTTGCCGCCCAATTGTTTTTGAACAACCTGCAGCAGGATGAAGTGGTTGACCGAAGAAAATGGAAAGCCCTGCAGGCCAAAGACCTTTTTGAAAGATCATTGAAACTCAATCCGGATAACGATTCTGCCAAAGTGGGACTTGGGTCATGTTATCTCTTCGGCAATATCAGCGCTTCACCAATGGAAGGCATATTGAAGATCAGAGAGGTAACTCAAAAAGACAGTACGAATGTCTATGCGCAGATGATGTTAGGTAAAGCTGCTTTACTATCAGGACAGCTGGATAAAGCAGAGGAGAGATTCAAAACGATATTGCGAATCAATCCTAAGAACCTGGATGTTTTGCTTTTGTTGGGTGAGATAGCTGAAAAAAAAGGCGACAAAAAAGCAGCCATCGATTGGTATCAGAAAAGCCTGCCGCTTGTAAATATTCCGGATTTGAAGGCCGGGATTGAAAAAAGAATCGAAGACCTTCAGAAATAGAAGTTGTAAAACTTATTATATACTTTTTAAAAAATCATTTGAGTATGCCTTGTGGTAAAAAAAGAAAGCGTCATAAGATCGCGACGCACAAGCGTAAAAAAAGACTGAGAAAGAATCGTCATAAGAAGAGGAACAAATAAGAAGGTTTAGAAGGTTGTGGAGCCTGCCTGTCGGCAGGCAGGGTTGAGGAAGTTTAGTTTTTATACTGTATTTCCTCAACTTTCTCAACTTTCTCATCTTCTCTACAGTCTCCGATTGCTTCTGTTTCTCTTGCTCCCCTCTTTTATATATCGAAGGTCAAAAGCGCATTGCAATTGGTATTTACAGCACAAAGCTGATTCATTGAGTTAAGCTGTAATGAACAAAGAACTGATCATTAATGCGGCCCCTCAGGGTGTTGAAATAGCCCTGCTGGAGGACAAAAAACTGGTTGAACTGCATAACGAAAAAACGGATGCACGTTTCGCTGTGGGAGA
This sequence comes from Chitinophagaceae bacterium, assembly GCA_043742885.1. Classification (GTDB taxonomy): domain Bacteria; phylum Bacteroidota; class Bacteroidia; order Chitinophagales; family Chitinophagaceae; genus JJ008. The sequence continues at coordinate 4,982 of JAYTXP010000202.1, forward strand.
CCTATATCTGGGAAAAGTGAAAAAATTGATCCCTGGTCTTAATGCCGCTTTTGTTGATGTTGGATTTGAGAAAGATGCCTTCCTCCACTATACCGATCTCAGCCCTTATGCTAAATCACTTCTGAAGTTTACGACCATGTCGATCAGCGACAAGTCGGATACCGGACTTGATTTCAGCAAATTCACTATTGAGCCAGAGATCATCAAGACCGGTAAGATTAATGAGGTACTTGGTGGTAAGCCGAATATCCTGGTACAAATTCTTAAAGAACCTATTGCGGCTAAAGGTCCGCGTCTGAGTTGCGAGATCTCTCTTCCCGGAAGATTCGTGGTGCTTACGCCGTTCAATGATATTGTGGCAGTGTCCCGAAAGATCCATTCTTCAGAAGAAAGAAAAAGATTACAGAAAATAGTTGAGGCTATTAAGTTCAAAAATTTCGGTGTCATTGTTCGTACGGCTGCTGAAGGAAAGAATACAGCCGAACTTCATGAGGACCTGACTGAGCTACAGGAAATGTGGAAGACCATTCAGAAAAACCTGAAAGGTGCCACGCCTCCTACCCGCGTTTTAAGCGAGCAAACAAAAACAACCAGCATTCTTCGCGACCTACTTAACGAGGACTTCAATAAGATCGTTGTGAACGATCGCAATCTTTTTGCTGATACTAAAGCATATATACAACGTATCGCTCCTGAAAAAGCAGATATCGTTTCCTTCTATCAGAATGGCTCTCCCATCTTCGATTCATTTGGTATTACCAAGCAGGTTAAATCCTCTTTTGGTAAAACAGTGAATATGGATAGCGGGGCTTACTTGATTGTAGAGCATACCGAAGCGCTGCATGTGATCGATGTAAACAGCGGTTATAAAAGCGTCAGCAATAACCAGGAGCAGAATGCACTGGAGACAAACCTTGAAGCGGCTGAAGAGATCGCCCGTCAGTTAAGGCTTCGCGATCTGGGTGGTATTATCGTGGTGGATTTCATAGATATGAAGCTCCCGGAGAACAAAAGAAAATTAATGGAGAGGATGGAGGAATTCATGCGACCCGACAGGGCCAAACATGCGGTTCTTCCGATCTCTAAGTTCGGTATCATGCAGATCACGCGTCAGCGGATGAAACCGGAGATGAATATAAATACACAGGAAATTTGTCCAAGCTGCAATGGAACCGGAAAAATTTCTTCAACTTTATTGCTGGAAGACGAAATAGAAAAAAATGTTAGTTACCTGGTTACTCATAAGCATAGTCACCTTAAACTGGTTGTGCATCCTATACTCCACGCTTACCTCACCAAAGGCTGGTTCTGGCAAACCAAAGTAGCCAGGTGGAAAAAGAAATATGGTAAGAGTATACAAGTGCAGGGAGATACTAATTTACATCTGACTGAGTATAAGTTTTTTGATAAACATGAGGAGGAAATCAAGTTGTGAGTGGAGAGTAGCGAGTGGTGAATACACAAATCAAGACTCCTAACTAACTCCGATCCCTGTTTCCCAAATAAATCTTCACATACTGCACTAACTGCACAACCGCAGCAAGTGCGGCAACTACATAAGTAGTGGCAGCCCATTTCAGGGCATCCTTTGCTTTTGGATATTCCTCTGCATTGGTAATATTAGTATGCTGCAGCCAGGTCAGGGCCCGTTTGCTGGCATCAAACTCAACTGGCAGGGTAACCAGGGTGAAAAGAACGGTCACACTCATTATTATAATACCAACCAGTAAAACGATGGGATTTCTGGACATAGCCAGGATCACCACCCCGGCCAAAAGGATCCAGTTTACCAGCATAGAACTAGCCTGAACCAGGGGAACCATCCTGGTTCTGAAGGTCAGGGGACCATAGTTTGCAGCATGCTGAACTGCGTGTCCGCATTCATGAGCGGCCACAGCAGCCGAGGAAATAGAGTTTCCATTATACACTTCCGGGCTCAGATTTACTGTATGGGTAGCCGGGTTATAATGGTCTGTAAGAAAGCCCTCTACGGAGGTCACCTGCACATCAAAAATACCGTTGTCCCGGAGCATTTTTTCGGCCACTTCCCTGCCGGTCAGACCGTTGGAAAGAGGGATTTTACCATACTTAGAAAACTTGCTTTTAAGGATGGCAGAAACCAGCAAACTAAGGCCTAAAAACAACATAGAAATCAGAAAAATATCGTTGGATGGATACATGGCTTTTGAGCTTTTTAGTGATGAATATTACAAATTTGCATCCATTCGATTTAAACATTTTTTTTAAGCCTTTTTGTCATTTATTTCAGGCAGAAACTCAGGCAATTCTGCCAGTAACACGTGCAAAATGAAATCTCATACTATATTGAATAGTAACGTGTTATAATGGATTTTTAGCTGAGGCAATTGAGTTTCAGGAGCCTGAATTTTGGTCATTCGATTTATTCACAAGACCAAAAATTTATTTTGAAATATGGGTCTTAATTGTAACTTAGCAATAGAATTTAATGGGTTAGTAAGTAAGGGGGTCAGTCGAAAGATTGACCCTTTTTACATTTTATTTATCACCCAATTTTTTTCATCCTTTTTCTCCAATTTTTTTTGTTGCAATTTCAAAAATTATGAACGCTCGTTTGTAATTAGTCGATTAAATATTGATGCAACATCATGCGATGCTTTATTTTTAATTTATGAGCAAAACGAAGACAGCATTTTTTTGCCAGAACTGTGGTTATGAATCTGTGAAATGGGTGGGTCAATGTCCATCTTGCAGCAAGTGGAATAGTTTTGTGGAGGAATTATTACAAAAAGAAAAAGGCAAACAGGATAACGACTGGAAAGAACTTAACGGAGAAAAAAGAAGGAACCGAATTATTCCGATCCAGGATGTAAATACAACGGAAGAAAAAAGGATCATCAGTAATGATCCGGAATTGGATCGGGTATTAGGCGGCGGAATTGTTCCTGGAAGTTTAGTGTTGGTTGGTGGTGAACCAGGCATTGGCAAATCCACGTTGTTTTTACAGATCGGTCTGGCACTGAAAAAAATAAAAGTGCTTTATATCAGCGGAGAAGAAAGTGAGCAGCAGATCCGTATGCGCGCAGATAGATTACCTGTGGCCAATAATGAAGAATTTTTTCTGCTGACAGAAACATCCATCGAGATCATCTTCCAGGAAATAAAAAAATTGAAACCACAATTGGTGATCGTAGATTCTATTCAGACACTGCATACGCAACTAATCGAATCTTCACCGGGCAGTGTATCGCAGATACGTGAATGTGCTGCCGAGTTTCAGCGCTTCGCGAAAGAGACCAATATTCCGGTGTTTCTCATTGGGCATATCACAAAAGATGGAAGTATTGCAGGGCCCAAGATACTAGAGCATATGGTAGATACTGTATTGCAATTTGAAGGCGACAGGCATTATGCATACCGTATTCTGCGCACACTGAAAAATCGTTTTGGCAGTAGTTCTGAATTAGGGATCTATGAGATGTCGGACAAGGGAATGCGCGGCGTACTCAACCCAAGTGAAATTTTAATTTCACAGAAAGAGGAACATCTCAGTGGTATTGCCATCGCCGCAACTATTGAAGGATTGCGTCCCTTACTTATAGAAGTTCAGGCACTGGTAACACCATCTGTTTATGGAACGCCTCAAAGAACGGTGACTGGTTTTGATCTGCGTCGACTTCAGCTATTACTTGCGGTACTGGAAAAACGTGGTGGCTTTCATTTTGGATTGAAAGATGTTTTCTTAAATATAGCAGGAGGCATCAAGGTCGAAGATCCTTCTATTGATCTTGCGGTACTTTGTGCTTTGCTTTCTTCTTTTGAAGATGCACCCTTACCTCCACAGATCTGCTTTGCCGGAGAGGTCGGACTTAGCGGAGAGATCAGAGCAGTGAACCGAATTGAGCAAAGAGTTGCAGAAGCGGAAAAGCTTGGATTTGAAAAGATCATTGTCTCTAAATACAATCATGCTTACCTGAAAGGATCGAAAAAATCTTCAAAGATCGAAGTAGTGACCATGGGCAGAGTGGAAGAAGTATATAAATATCTTTTTTAGATTGATCAGGCTGACTGAAATAAAAGAATCTCTTTTACATCTTTTCTTCCCGCATTGTTGTGTGGGTTGCGGCACTGATCTGCTAGGGAAGAATTCAGAACTCTGCCTTCGCTGTCTTCATGAACTGCCGCTTACCGGTTTTGAATTAAGGGAAGACAATCCCGTGGAGAAAATATTTATTGGGCGTATCCTGCTTCATTCGGCCATGGCAGGTTATTATTTTACCAAGAGTTCTACCATGCAGCAGATCATGCATGAGATCAAATACAAGGGCAACCAGGACCTGGCAAGGCAAATGGGGCGATTACTGGGTAACATCTTACAACGATCCGGAAGAATGAATGCAGATGCCATTGTGGCCCTGCCTTTGTTTCCAAAAAAACAAAAAGCCCGCGGTTATAACCAGGCAGAATTGATTGGACAGGGTATGAGCGAAATGATGAAGATCCCTTTATTGAATAAAGCGGTGATCCGAACCCAGCATACAGAAACACAAACCCTGAAGGGAAGAGTGGAGAGATGGCAGAATATGGAAGGAAAGTTTCAGTTGCTCGATACTAAACAAATAGAAGGGAAACATATTTTATTGGTAGATGACGTGATCACTACGGGTGCCACGCTGGAAGCCTGTGGTGAAGAATTACTGAAAGCAGCAGGCTTGTTAAGTTTAGCGAGTCTATGTGTTGCGACTAAGTAAAGGTTGAGGAGGTTGAGGAGCAATTCATTATTTTTACAATCATGCGTTTAATCGCTTCTATTTTTTTTGGATTGATTCTGCTGCTGGCTTCCTGCAGCAAAGACAGTTTTATCAATTCTCCTGATGCCAGGTTAACGATTACAGCAGATACACTTAAATACGATACGGTCTTTGTCAGTGCCGGCTCAACTTATCGCCAGTTTCGTGTGATCAATGAGAATGATCAGAAACTGCGAATCAGCTCGATCAAACTAATTGGGGGCAGTAGCTCAGTTTTTAAAATGAATGTGGATGGTGTTTCAGGAACAGAATTCAAAAACCTGGAACTGGCCGCTCACGATAGCCTATATGTTTTTATGCAGGTGAATATAAATCCATCTGCCAATAATCAGCCATTTGTATTGAGAGATAGCGTAAGCATTGCTTATAATGGAAAGACCAAATGGGTACAGCTCGAGGCCTGGGGACAAAACGCGCATTTTCTTCGCAACTATATTGTAAATACCAATGAGACCTGGATCAATGATAAACCATATGTGATCCTTGGATCTCTGTTTGTGAATACTGGAAAAACATTAAGCATCAATAAAGGCTGCCGAATTTATATGCATGCAGATGCACCGATTATTGTAGATGGCACCCTGCAGGTAAATGGATTAAAGGATACCATTGATCGGGTGACCTTTAGTGGAGACAGACTGGATGAACCTTTTAAAGATTATCCTGCTTCCTGGCCAGGCATTTATTTTCTGTCTAATTCCAAAGACAACCAGATCAATTTTGGTATGATCCGCAATGCCTATCAGGCCATTGCGGTAATTGATCCTTCGCTAAATGTGAATCCTAAATTAATTCTAAATGAGACCATCATTGATAACGGCTATGACGCGGGCATTATTACAAGTAATTCCTCTGTTCGGGCCAGAAACTGCCTGATCAGTAATTGCGGAAAGAACCTGATCCTGACCAAGGGAGGAAATTATCAATTCACGCATTGCACGGTTGTCAGTTATTCCAATTCTTTTATTTCACATAAGGAACCTGTACTTCAACTCACAAATTTTGGTTATGCCAATAATAGTCTGGTGAGTGCAGACCTCAGCGCTCTATTCAGAAATTGTATTTTTTATGGCGAGAGTGGATTAGTAGCCGATGAAGTAGTTGTTATAAAGAATGGTAATACGATATTCAGTGTGAGCTTCGATTATGGGATTTGGAGAGTAGGGACGACCCCTGCCAATGTGACAAGCAACCAGATGATCAGCCAGACTCCTCTTTTTGTAAAAGTGGACTCCTATAACAACTCATGGAATTTTCACCTAAGCCCTTCTTCCCCAGCATTGAACAAAGGCACTAATGCGGGTGTTATATCAGATCTTGATGGAAAGCCCCGGCCAGTTGGTCTGCCCGATCTGGGTTGTTTTGAAAAGCAATAACACTCGGGCAACCATTAACATCCGATAATTCGTTTAACTTTAATCAACAAACAAAAACTATTGTCATGAAAACGCTTCTTGCAGGTCTTATACTCTGCTTTACTCTTACTGGTGGTACTATATATGATTTTAAAGTTCCCGGATTAGATGGCAACGATATTGATTTTTCAGCTTACAAAGGAAAGAAGATCATGATCGTGAATACAGCTTCTCAATGCGGCAACACGCCTCAATACAAAGAACTGGAAGCCTTGTACGAAAAATATAAAGACAAACTGGTCATCGTAGGATTCCCGGCAAATAATTTCGGTGCGCAGGAACCAGGTACAAATACTGATATCAAAGAATTCTGTACAAAAAATTATGGTGTTACATTCCCGATGGCCGAAAAAGTTTCTGTAAAGGGCGATGATATTTGTCCGCTATATAAATGGCTGAATGATCAGTCGAGGGAAATGGCTAAAGCTATTACCGGTACTACCTCTAAGGACCTGGTATGGAAAAGATATTTGTCAAATCCTGTTGACTGGAACTTCACTAAATTCCTTTTGGATGAAAATGGCAAACTGATCGCTGTTTTTCATAACAAGGTGAACCCGACGAGTGATGAGGTGACTGCTTATCTCAAGTAAACTGTTTTTAGACGTAGCTATGTATAAACGTATATACGTAGCTACGTTTTTACGTATCTGCCTTTCCAACGTATCTTCGCTTCATGCGTTTTGAGGAAATAATAGGTCAGTCTTCCGTTAAAAAACAACTGGTTGAATTAGTACAGCATAACCGGCTTAGTCATGCCTTATTATTTTTAGGAAAAGAAGGTACTGGTGCCTTACCTATGGCATTGGCTCTTGCCCAATATATTGTCTGCGAGAAAGTAAATCTGAGAAACGCTTCTTCCACCGTTCCGGCCTCATTATTTGGAAATGATCCCGTTTCCTCAACCCTGCCTTCGGCAGTCTCAGGCACCGGGTCTTCTCAATTCTCAACTGATGCTTGTGGCATTTGTCCTTCCTGCCAGCGTGCGGCTCAATTAGTTCATCCTGATATTCATTTTTCATATCCTACGGTTACTAAAAAACCAGGAGAGACTCCTATTGCCACAGATTTTATCGCCGAATGGCGCGAGTTCGTAAAGATCAATCCTTATGGCAATCTGTTTGAATGGATCGAGCAAATAAAAGAAAAAGAAAATAGCCAGGGGAAAATTACAGCGAAAGAATGTGAGGACATTATTCGTAAACTCAGTCTGAAAAGTTTTGAGAGCGAATACAAGATCATGATCATGTGGATGCCGGAAGAACTGGAAAAAGAAGGCAACAAACTTTTAAAGATCATTGAAGAACCACCGCCCAATACTCTATTCATCCTGGTAGCAGAAAATGAAGAACAGATATTGCCCACCATCGTAAGCCGTTGCCAGTTGATTCGCATTCCGCCACTTGATCGCTCCGAAATTCAAGAGGCCCTGATCTCCCGCAATAAAACTGAACCTTCCATTGCCATGCAGATAGCGGGTGTTTGTGATGGAAACTATCGTGAGGCAATACAGTTGCTTCAACATGCGGAAGAAGATTGGGAGGCATTATTAAGAGATTGGCTGAACGCCATAAAAAAAATCGGTCCGCTCGCTCAAACCAAATGGGTGGACGAGATCAGTCGCCTGGGCCGGGAAAAGCAGAAACAATTTCTCAGGTATTTTAATCATGTGCTTGAACAGGCCATACATCTTCGGGTTTCTCAGATCGGTGGCAATTCCACAATTCCCGACTCTATTATGCCCGGAAACGAAATGGATTTTGCCGAAAGATTGAACCGGATCGCTACCATGGAACAACAGGAGGCGATTATTCATGAAATTGACCGGGCCAGCTACTATATTGAAAGAAATGCTCATGGTAAAATGCTATTCCATGCCCTTACTATCAAATTATACCATATTCTTCAGGACCGTATTGTACTGGAAACCTGAGGGTTTGCGTTTTGGGCCAAAATCTGTACATTTGGATACTTGAGAGTAAGGATTTGTGCGAGACTGGTTATGAGTGGCGTCATAACCAACTGTTATTCAACCAGACTTCTTTTTATTTATATATTACAAGGTTTCTTGAAGGATAACTACATCTCGACCTTTCCCCTCTTTATTATTAATAATTAACCTTTCTTCGAATGAGTTGCACGGGTTGCAGTACAGCAACAGGTGGTAAACCCAATGGTTGCAATAGCAACGGTGGATGCAGTTCAGGTGGTTGTAACCGCATGAATGCATACGACTGGCTGCGCAATTTGCCCATTGCCGATATGGATGCGGCCTGCAAGGTGGTAGAGGTTAGTTTTAGTCAGGGAACAAGAAAAGATTTTTACCGAAATACTTCGCTGCAGCAATTTGAAAAAGGAGACCTGGTGGCGGTAGAAGGTGTGAGCGGATTTGATGTGGGTGAGATCTCACTAACAGGAGAAATAGTAAGACTTCAATTAAAGAAACGAGGCACTAAGGAAGATAATCCTGAAATGCGAAAAGTATTGCGCCGGGCAACCGATCGCGATATCGACCAGCTTCATATCAATAAAGCACGTGAACCTGAGGCTGTCATCCGTAGTCGTGCCATAGCACGCCAACTGAAACTGGATATGAAGATCAGCCAGGTTGAAATGCAAGCCGATGGAAGAAAAGCTACATTTTTTTATATCGCTGATGGTCGTGTGGATTTTCGTGAACTGATCAAAGTATATGCTTCTGAGTTCAAAGTAAAAGTAGAAATGCGCCAGATCGGTGCAAGACAGGAAGCCGGAAAAGTAGGTGGAATTGGTTCCTGCGGAAGAGAACTTTGTTGCAGCACCTGGCTTACCGATTTTAAATCTGTTAATACAGCAGCTGCCCGTTATCAGAATCTTTCTATTAACCAGGTCAAGTTAAGCGGACAATGCGGACGACTGAAATGTTGTCTTAATTACGAACTCGATACTTACCTGGATGCATTGCAGCATTTCCCTGATAATTGCGATATACTGCAGGTAGCCAAAGGCAATGCCTTTCTTATTAAAAAAGATATTTTCAAAAATCTGATGTGGTATACACTTCCTGATTCCAATAAACAATATCCACTGGCTATAGAAAGGGTGAGAAAAATAAAATCATTGAATCAGCAGAACATCCGGCCAGATGAACTTGAACCGGTAGAGCTGACTTCAAAAAATAAAGAGGTAGAACCTGAATTTGTAGAGTTGGTCGGACAGATCAGTCTTCAAACACTGGAGCGCTCCGACAGAAAAAAACAACAACAGAAAAAAAGAGGGCCGGTACAACAGGGACAAGGTCAACGTCAGCAGGGACAAGGACAAAATCAGGGACAGAATCAAGGACAAAGGCAAGGACAACAATCGCAAAATAAACAACAGGATCAGCGACCAGCCCCGAGACAACAGGAAGATAATCAACCTAAGCAACAAGGTGGCGGGCAACAACAGAAAGGACCAAATCCCAATCGTAATCAGCCGCCAAGGGAACCCGGACAAAGACCTACGATCATAAAGCCGAATACTCAGAAACCGGAGGAAGGGCAAGGTTGAGGGGTTGAGAGGTTGAGCGAACATTCACTTATTCACCTATTCACCTTCATAACTCCTAACTGCTAACTTATGACTCCTAACCTGCCGGCAGGCAGGCTATATTCCCAATGCGGAATAAATCGCATCCTGAATCTTCCCTCTTATCAATAATTGAGAGATCTTATTATTATCACGGGTAGGATATACGCGGTTAGAAAGAAAAATATATACAATATTGGTTTTGGGATCTACCCAAACACAGGTGCCGGTGAAACCTGTATGACCGAAAGTCTCCAGTGAAACTTTAGTTGCGGGATAAGGCTCTTTCCTTGTCTTATTATCCTTTTCAGGTTTATCAAATCCATAACCGCGGCGACTTACCGGGCTATGATAGGCCGTAAATAATTTTATCGTTTCAGCTGATAAATATCTCCTTCCATTAAATTCACCACCATTCAGCAGCATTTGATAAAGCATAGCCAGGTCATAGGCATCTGAAAAAAGTCCGGCATGCCCTGCTACTCCGCCGAATAATGAAGCGCCTTCATCATGAACATCTCCCTGCATGGTTTGGCTGCGAAACCATTTTTCCGTTTCTGTCGGCACCATACGGCCTGCTGCAAAACGATCCCTTGGTTTAAATCCAGTAGTGACCATACCCATGGGCTTATAAAAATTATCCATTGCATACTGATCCAGAGTTTTGCCTGTGATCTGCTCTACAACCTTTCCCAAAAAAATAAAATCATTATCGCTGTATACATATTTATTTTTAGGTCCCAACGGGCTTTTTAATATTCGATTCATGATCACATCCTGATAATCATTTTTCAGATATAGATTTTCTGCCACTCTTACAGAAAAGCCTGGTTTCATTTTATCGGAATAATATTCGGGCTTTGGTAGTCCTGAAACAGAATCAATCGTTTCTTTATAAAAAGCAATAAAAGGAACCAATCCCGCCTGATGTAGTAAAATATCTTCGATCTTAAGATTTGCTTTGTTGGATCCTCGCACTACCGGAAGATAATCGCCCAGTTCCTTTTTAAGGTCAAGTTTCCCTTCATCATACAATTTCATCACTGATACTGTTGTCGCGGAAACTTTGGTTACAGAAGCCAGATCGAAAATACTTTCCACAGTAGTAACAGGAGATGGTTCATATTTATAAGATCCGAATGCTTTATGATAAATGATCTCGCCTTCATGCACGGCGAGTACAACACAGCCCGGAAAAGCTTTTTGCTTTATGGCATCCTGTACGATAGAATCTACTGCATCAAGCTTGCTTAATGAATGCCAGGAAGGGTCTTTTGTATTTTTTACAATGCCATAACCATATTTATACTGGCAAACAGATTCAGGAAGCTTACCGGAGGCATTGATCTTTCCTTCAACTATATCAGCCGCTACTTCCTGAGTAATAGAATCATCCTGGTGGCAAGCCATCAGTGTATATGCATCACAGAAATTTTTATTTGCAAGTACATTACCAAAACTGATAGTGATAGTCTTGATAAAATTCAGATCATGGTAAAGTCCAAGTGCCGTACTGCTTAAACCGAAATTATCAGTAGGACGAAGTGAATAATTATGATAGCCCAGAATGATCGCATCATATTTACCATCTTTTGGCACCTGGGCAAGAATGGAATCTGCTTTCGCTTTTCCTTCTTTATAAGAGATCATATAAATATCGGCCTGAAGGTCATTTTGAAGACGACGGGCAAAACTATTCATCTCGGTAAGTCCAATACCAATATAAGCGACCTTCTTTCCTGCTTTCACGGGGATCTCAGCGTAATCGGTACGGGAAGATTTGCTGCTTGCCTGTGATAGTACTACAATTGTTTTCTCTGCCGCTTCACGACGTATGGGATCTGTTTTCGCATTCAGATTATTTACCAGGTTATTCGTATCTATCGGTGTCCATTTATTTAACCCAAGCTGATATTTTGAGGCGAGTACTTTTTTTACGCGGCCATTAATATCATCCTGGTTCAATCTGCCGTCTGCAAGGGCTTTTTTGATCACATCAATACTTTCAGGAACACTGGCCGGTAAACAAAGCATATCATTACCTGCAATCAAAGCTTCCACGGCGATGGTACCGCTGGGAAAATATTTTGCCACTCCTTTCATCTCCAGTGCGTCAGTAAATGTGAGTCCCTTATAACCCATGCTATCTCTTAAAAGTCCGGTCACATTATTTTTTGAAATGGAAGTCGCGCGATTAGGGGTATTATCAATAGCTGGTATATAAAGATGCGCGATCATTACACTACCGACACCAGCATCAAATACTGCTCTGAAAGGTACGAGCTCCATAGTGTCCAGTTGTTTCATGGTCTTATTTATCACCGGGAGATCCATATGCGAATCAACATCTACATCACCATGACCTGGAAAATGTTTAGCGCAGGCCATTATACCCATATCCTGCATTCCTTTCATATAAGCCACTCCGAAACGTGCAACCTTTTCTTTATCCTCACCGAAGGAACGATATCCTATCACCGGGTTATTAGGATTATTATTTATATCGACCACCGGAGCATAATTCACATGAATGCCAATTCTCTTGCATTGCTCTCCGATGGCCAGTCCCATACGATAGATCAGGTTCTCATCACTTGCTGCACCCAGGGTTAGCTGATACGGAAATTTATTTACGCTGTCCAGTCTCATGCCTAAACCCCACTCTGCATCCATAGTGATCATCAGTGGTGTTTTTGCAATGCTCTGGTAATAATTAGTGAGGTTAGCTTCCCGAATGGGTCCGCCCTGAAAAAAACAAAGTGCCCCCACATTATATGTTTGGATATCGCTGGATACTTTGGCCACATGATCTGGCCCCAGGTTGGAATGAGCCCTTATGACCATTAGCTGAGCTATCCTTTCTTCGGGCGTAAGTGAATTAAATACGCTGTCTACCCAGGCATCTTTTGACAAGGTACTGCGATATTGCGCATGTAAAAGGCCCGGGGTCGCTAAAACAGATAATAGCAATACGAATAAAAGCGAGGTTCTTTTCATATAGATGCAATGAGCTTTAAAATTAAATCATTCCCTTATTGTATCCCCGTTAAAATTGAAGTATTCGTGAATGAATAAACAGAGGCTAAAACCGTAATTTTGACGCCCAAGGAGAAGAAATGTAGTGCCTGATAAGATCGTCCTCTTACCTGATAATATTGCTAACCAGATAGCCGCCGGAGAAGTGATTCAGCGGCCGGCATCGGCTGTAAAAGAATTGCTGGAAAACGCGGTGGACGCGGGTTCCACTGAAATACGCCTGCTCATTAATGATGCGGGCAAGGCCCTTGTGCAGGTGATCGACAATGGCAGCGGCATGTCAGAGACGGATGCCCGAATGTGTTTTGAAAGGCATGCCACTTCCAAAATAAAGACCATTGATGATCTGTTTCATATTCGAACTATGGGTTTTCGCGGAGAAGCGCTGGCATCTATTGCTGCAGTGGCCCAGGTGGAACTAAAAACAAAAAAATCAGAGAACGATACCGCGATCTATCTCGAAATAGAGAATAGCCAGGTAAAAAAACAGGAACCGATTGCTGCGCCGGATGGTACCAGTATTGCGATGAAGAATCTTTTCTTCAATGTACCAGCCCGAAGGAATTTTTTAAAAAGTAATGCGGCTGAGTTAAGGCATATCATTGACGAATTCACAAGGGTAGCGCTTGCCTTCCCTGAAATATTATTTACGCTAAACTCCAATGGCCAGGAATTATTTCACCTGGAATCCGGTTCACTTAAACAGCGGATCGTACAGTTGCTGGGCAATAACTATAACGCCAAACTGGTGGCCGTCAATGAAGAGACGGATTACATGAATATTTACGGATTTGTGGGAAAGCCCGAAACAGCCAAGAGAACCCGGGGTGATCAGTATTTTTTTGTAAATAACCGTTTCATAAAAAGTGCTTATCTCAATCATGCGGTGATGAACGCTTACCAGGAAATGATCCCTTCGGATAGTTTCCCGATGTATGCGCTCTTCATTGATCTGGATCCGGCACAGGTGGATGTGAATGTGCATCCAACCAAGCAGGAAATAAAATTTGAAGATGAGAAAATCATTTATGCATTTGTACAGGCAGCTATCAAACATGCGCTGGCTCAATTCAGCGTAACCCCAACACTTGATTTTAGTCTGGATGCAGGCATACAACAATTGCCTTCGATTCAACAGCCATTTACAGAAAATAAACAACAGCAGGCATCAGGTTCTTCTATATTCAGAGGATTTACGCAAAAGAATCAGGCCCATTTTATAGAGAGAACTAATCCGGGTGAACTTCAGCATTGGAGAAGTTTTTATCAGCCCCTTACCACACTTTCTTCAATTGAAGGAAGCGTTGAAAATATTAATTCTGATTCGATGCTGGGAACAGTCACTGTTAAGGCGATCGAGGTGCGCGAATTAATGCAGTTGATGAATGAGTTTATCATGGTTCCCAGAGGAGAAAGTTTCCTATTGGTGAATCAGCAAATGGCACATGAAAGAGTATTGTATGAGCAGATGACTACTGCCAGCAAGGATAAATCTATGACCACCCAACGGAATATGTTTCCAATAACTCTGGAACTTTCTCCGGCCGATACTGCCATAATGGAAGAGATCATGGAAGACCTCCAACATCTGGGTTATATGATCGAACCATTTGGAAAAAATAGTTTTGTTATTCAGGGAACACCGGCAGATGTAGGTGCAGGAAATGAAAAACATACGGTAGATATTCTGTTGGATCAATATAAACATTTCAATAGTGATCTGAAATTCACGAGACGTGAAAAACTGATCCGCTCGCTGGCACGACAACGCTCCATTAAATCAGGTCAAATATTAAGCGATAAAGAAATGAGGCAATTGATCATCGAATTATTTGCCTGTGAGCAGCCCAACCGGTCCGCAGATGGCCGACCCATATTTATAGAGTTTAAAAAAGAAGAACTGGACCGGATGTTTTTCGGCATCTGATAAATATTCAAAAAATCTTATTAATAGTTATTGCGAATTCCTTTGAGGAATTTCTCTACTGCCTTTCTGACTTCTGTGGCAGATGCCTGGTGATTATTAACCAGGGTTGAGAAGATCAATAATTTTCCTTTTCTAGTAAAGAGATAACCACTGAAGGCCACTACACCCGATAAGGTGCCCGTTTTTCCATAAATATAACCGCTGTCTTCTTTATAATAACTACTGATAGTTCCTTCGCCACCGGTTGCAAAAATTAATTTCACGCGATCCATTCCAAACTCAAAACGGATCTTATTAAGAATGGTAACGATATCACGGGGAGTAAAAAGATTATAACGGCTCAGGCCTGAACCGTCCACCCAGCGGGGCTTTTGGGGCAGATCACTAAGATCGGTATTAAGAAGAGTATCGATTATCCTCTCATCATTCATATATCCCAGTTTTTTATTACTGACCATCAGCAACGATTGCTCTGCCATGAAATTATCGCTGCGATGCATCATAGGTTTTAACATGGAATCAATAGGACGTGACCAGATGGTTTTCCATTCTTTCACTTTTAAATTCAGTCCGGCGCAACCTTCACAGATATAGGCTCTCGGAATATCATACTGCGGACGCAGATGGTGCACAGTTACATGGTAATCGTGCGACAATAATTCAACGGCCGTGGTGGATCCTTTTGTTACAAAAGGAATAGAGGCTGTACTGAATATCTGGTTACTTATACTGATAGGAAAATCGTTTTTTGACAAATCGCGACCCAGCTGAATTTTTGGTGCAACGGCTTGTTGTGTTTCTTTAGAAAGAAAAAAACTATGCGCATTTACAAGAGAGTCAAAAAAAGGAGAAGCTGTTTTAAATAGCAATAATTCATTTCCCGAACGACCACCTTTTATTGATGGATCCCGGTTAGCCGGGGCATTAAGTTTTATATCGATCACATTTCCATATACTGGAAAACTTGATCTTTCCGCCATATAGGCTGCTTCATAATCATTCCATGACCATCCGCTTCCGAAATGATCATCTCTCCAAATGGTATCGAGTATAGCGATCTCATTATGATATTTTCTCATTTGGCGGTATACCCAATCCCAGCCTGGTTGTCTTGCGAATTCAGGATGAAGAAAAGTTGGATCTCCTGTTGGCTGAATGGCAAGGTAGCTCACTGAAGAGTCTTCATTTCTTGCCACACCTACTTTCAAACCCACAATACTATCGCCCAGGTATTTCATCGCAACATAGCATGTTGCGATCTTGGTATTACTGGCAGGAACAAAATATTTATCGCCCTGGTAATCGTACCAGTAACGATTGGTGCCGGGTTCATAAATACTAATTCCTACATGCGCCGCGAGCAGGGCTTTATTCTGCAGGACATCTTCTTTTGCAGAACGGCCAATTCTTGCACCGGGAGAACAAGAAATCAGCAATAAACCAAGCAAACTAAAAAAGAAAATAAAAGAAAAATAATGCTGGCTGATAGCTGTTAGCTTATCGCTTATCGCTGAATGTAAACTCTTCATACTATATTTTCAATATCTTGATT
>JAYTXP010000203.1:0-6145 GCA_043742885.1 Chitinophagaceae bacterium
CATTTTGGAGAAAGCTGATAGGTAATTAATGCCTGGAAATCTGCGCTTGATGGAACATAATTTCCTTTGGTATCCTGACGACTCAACAAATTTCTATTCGATCTATTTCTTACCCCTACCAAATAAGAAAATTTATTTTTTTTATCAGTGCCTTCAAGGGATAGTCCCAGCTCCAATATACTTACATAGGCAGAGCCGCCGAAATGCCTGGGTTTTTTATATTGAATGTCAAGCACTGAAGAAAGTTTATCTCCATACTTAGCCTGGAAACCTCCATTGTAAAAATTGATATTACGAACCATCTCCGGGTTTATAAATGAAAGTCCTTCCTGTTGTCCGCTTCGGATCAGATAGGGGCGGAATATTTCAAAATCATTCACGTAGATCAGGTTCTCGTCATAAGATCCTCCCCGAACAGAATATTGTGAGGTAAGTTCATTATTAGAACCAACAAAGATCTTTATCAGACTTTCTACGCCGGTTACTGCGGAGGGTAATTGTAAAATACTTTTTGGATTTGGACGGATCAATCCTGCTTCTCTGCGATCGCGCTGATCGGTGACCACCACTTCCTGCAATGTTTTCATTCCTTTTTCCATACGAATGACCAGGTGTTCTTCTTCTCCTTCATTCAGAAGAAAGTTCTTTTGCTGCGCATTAAAACCGGTATAAGAAAATACCAGGGCAAAGGCGTGACCTGATTCCACCCGAATAGAAAAATATCCTGAATCGTTGCTAAGTGCTCCTTTTGATTGTCCCAGAATGGTAATACTAACTTTGCTCAAAGGTTTTTCGTTCTCGTCGAGAACTATGCCGGAAACGTAAGCGGGTTTGTTTTGAGAAAAGCAAGCGAATGAGAAGATAATCAGCAAAAAGGTAAGCAGAGGTTTGGAATTCATTCGCATATTCGGAATCTAAGATACTGTAAGGATCTGTCAATAGAAAATTACAAAGCCTTTAATGCTCTGATCATATCGGTAGGATCTTTAGCTTTAAAAACCGTATTCCCTGCCACCAGCACATCAGCCCCGGCGGCGAGAATGGATGGAGCATTTTCAAGGGTTACACCTCCATCTATTTCAATATGCACATTAATTCCTTTTTCATTGCTCATTTTTCGAACCTGCCTGATCTTTTCCAGTGTTTGCTGAATAAATTTCTGTCCTCCGAACCCGGGATTCACACTCATCAGGCAAACCATGTCAATATCCTGAATGATATCCTGTAAAGAAGAAACGGGACTATGCGGATTTAGTGCCACACCGGCTTTCATTCCAAGCGACTTTATCTGTTGAATATTCCGATGAAGATGGGTACAGGCCTCGAAATGAACGGTGAGATTATCAGCTCCGGCATTTTTGAATTGCTCAGCAAAACGCTCCGGTTCAAGAATCATCAGGTGCACATCACAAACTTTATTCGTGGCCTTGCGGAAAAATTCGACTAGCATAGGTCCAAAACTGATATTCGGAACAAAGCGACCATCCATTACATCAAGGTGATACCAATCAGCTGAGGAAGCGTTGAGCATTTCGCATTCAGACTTCAGATCCAGAAAATTCGCTGAAAGCAGGGAAGGAGCGATAATAGCCATTAATTAAGATTTGAAATTTACTGTTATACAAAGTTATCCTTTAAACCCTAAACGCCCTAAACCCTCTCAACCCTCTCAACCTCTCACCTCACTTCGTTCTCTCCAATCCTTCCCTGGCTTCTTTCAAATTCTTATCCAGTCCCAGGGCTTTTTGATAATTTAAATTGGCCTGTTCCTTATCACCCATTGCTTCCAGGCACTTGCCCAACCAGTAATATCCATCTGCATATTTGGGAGAAATGGTCAGAACTAATTGAATAGTTTTTAACGCATCATCATATTTTTTGAGATCATATTGCGCCGCGGCCTTTTCAATATAGGCATCAAGAAAATAATAATCCCGGCTAAGGGCAATATTAAATTCACTAATGGCTTTTTGTTTATCGCCAAGATTTGAATAATAAATTCCTTTATAATAATCAGGTTCGGCATGAGTACCCATGCTATCCACTTTTTTAAGTGAATCGCAAAGAACCAGGAGTTTTGAATTTTTCGATTCTGCTAATTTTAACGCAAGGATATAATTTAATTCAATATCATAGGGTGTGATCTGATAGGCCCTTTCCAGTGTTGCCAGAGAAGCCTCATGGTCGCCTTTGCTTTCCAGCAATTCGGCTTTTAATTTTAAAACATCCACTTGGTCGGGAAATTGTTGGAGTATCTTGTCACAAATGGCAAGGCCCTCGGCCCACTTATTTAAAGCTTCAAAGCCATGAGCCAGATTTAATTGAAGCATGAAACTCAATGGTAATTCTTTTAAACCTTCTTTTTGCAAAAACTGAATGGCGGAATCCGGATGATCTTCCAACAGTAAACTGCTGATGCCAATAGCATAGCGTTCATCTTTTTTAATGGACCAGGCTTTTTTAAAATCAGCCAGGGCTGGTTCTGGAAAGTTGTTGCTGTTTAACAAAACAGCCCTTCGGAAATACAGATCATCATTTAATTTTTCATGGGAAATACTATCCGTTAGTCCGGCATAAGGAGCTTGTGTAAGTATTTCCGAATAAGGAGAATCATTTGCATCATTTCCGCAACTGAGCAATATCATTATCAGAGAAAGGGCAAGCGCTATTTTTGCGGAACTGAACATTGGGGTTAAATTTATATAAGTGACAGTTCCCTGACAATGGGACTGGTTAGCAAAAATACCTTTGACCAGCTTTGAAAAAACAAAAGAAATGAAAAAACTGGCAATAGTTCTCCTATTCTCTTTCGTATTTATTAGATGCGGTCCTTCCAGACAATCCGGTTCTGCTAAAAAAGTCTATCAGGATACGTTAAGATACCCTGAAGAATCCCACCTGAAAAATGTACAGCAACTAACATTTGGTGGCGATAATGCTGAGGCCTACTGGAGCTTTGATGGAAAATATATTGTTTTCCAGCGTACTAATCCAAAAGAAAATATTCCCTGTGATGTGATCTTTATGGGTAAGGTTCCAGCCCCCGGAGAAAAATTTGTTTACAAGCAGATCAGTTCAGGCAAGGGTCGTACTACCTGTCCGTTTTTTACTAAAGACGGTAAACATATTATTTATGCTTCCACTCACCTGGCTGATGATAAATGCCCTCCGGTTCCGGATCGCAGTAAATATGGCAATAAATATATCTGGCCACTTTATGACAGCTATGATATTTTTATGGCTGACCTGGATGGCCATATTGTAAAACAACTGACCCATTCAAAGGGATATGATGCCGAAGCAACGCTGAGTCCGGATGGAAAAAAAATGCTTTATACCTCCGACAAGGACGGCGATATAGATCTATATATTATGGACCTGGAAACCGGAAAGGAAAACCGGGTGACGAATACCCTGGGTTATGATGGTGGAGCCTGGTTCAGCCCGGATGGTACAAAGATTATCTGGAGAGCGTCCAGGCCAACAACGGAGGTGGATGTTAAAGAATACAAGGATTTATTGAAAGAGAACCTGGTTGCACCAACTAATATGGAAATATTTGTGGCAAATGCGGATGGATCCAATGTCCACCAGGTAACAAAATATGGACAGGCAAACTGGGCTCCGGCATTTATGCCCGATAGTAAGCGAATCATTTTCGCTTCCAATCACGAATATCCCCGCGGGTTTCCCTTCAATCTTTATACGATCAATGAGGATGGAACGGATCTGAAAAAGGTAAGCCGTGATAAAGGTTTTGACGCGTTTCCGATGTTTTCTCCCAATGGAAAGAAGATCGTATTCTGCAGTAACCGATTTAATGGAGGTACAAGGGATACGAATGTGTTTGTGGCGGATTGGGTCGATTGATACGGCCATGAGCCAAAAGCTGTGACCCTCGAGCCAAATAGTGTATTTTTTAAGCTCGAAGCTCAAAGCTCATAGCTCGAAGCTTCTGTATATATTTGCCTTACAAACCCTGCTTATGTACAACGGTCTGCTTCACCTCCATTCAACCCTTCGCTGGGTAATTCTGATATTATTATTGATAGCTGTTTATAACAGTCTTGCAAACAGGAGCAAAGATTTCACCAATGGTCACAGAAAGATCGGCCTGTATCTTCTTATCGTCGCAGATCTTACTTTATTAGTAGGCGTATATCAGTGGATGGTTGGAAGCTGGGGTTTAAAAGCCATGCAGAATTTTGGGATGGCCGCTGTTATGAAAGATCCAATTCAACGATTTTATGCAGTTGAACATACATTAGGAATGCTGGTAGCCATTATTCTGATCCATATGGCCTATAGTTATTCAAAGAAGGCTGTTAAAGGGTCTCAGAAGCACAAAAGAAATCTTTTGTTGTATGGGTTGGCGCTGCTGATCATCCTGATCTCTATTCCTTGGCCTTTTCGCGCGGTAGGTGCCGGCAGGGCCTGGTTCCCGGGAATGTGATCCAATGCTTATTTTTTTTATTAATGAATGGGGCAGTCTATTTCATATGTCTCACCTGAGAATAAATTCAAAGATCCTTTATTAGTATTTGCGGTCAGGTAATAAGTCAATGAACTCATTTGCCATTGGTTCAACTCTTTTCCAAATACACCTCCACCCAGTGCTTCATATCCGTAATTATGCCATTGCATATAACATTTGCCATTCTGTTTATACAGAACCCAGGCAGCCATATTTTTTCGAAGAGTAATGCCAAGTTCATTTTTAACTACAAAAAGATCACCGTCTACCAGGATTACTTTATACACCGCGGCAGAAGGATTATTAACTGCCCAGTATTTGGTGATACTGGCCTCAAAGGCGGGATCTTTTTTCCCGGGCCGTATTGAACCGATATAAGAGGTAAGTATCGCTTTGTTCCTGCTATTCCTGGAATCATCAATAAGTTTATTAAGGTCGGCGAGTTCTTTTTGCGGATTGAAATTTTCTCCGATCAATTGATTTGCTTTTGCCTGGTCTTTTACATAATAGGTTGCCCAATCTGAGATGTCCTTATCCCTTACCATAAAGGTTTGGTCATCCTTTCTGTATAAGATGTCTCCATTACCTGCTTTGTATAATTTGTCAGCCCAGCGTTTGAAATAATAATTGTTAACCAGGAGAGTATCTGGTGATACGTTGATAAAGGAAAGGCTTTCTTCCGCAAAATAGGTATTGGCACTACTTTTAAATCCTGAATACGTGAGATAATATTTTTCTATCCTGGGATCTGGTTTTTGGAGAGACTTTAATGCCGTCTTCAGTTTATCAAATTCATCCAGTCCTACATAGTCGGGGGATGCAGTTATCTCGCGTATTCGTTCTTTGTTGGCATAATAACAGGTCCAGTTGTTTCCGTCCGGCACTTTAACGATGAATGCATCTTGTTCTACCAAAACGATATAACCATTTCCTTTTGTGCTGGAGTAGATCTCATCACCTGCTTTGCCAAAATAATATCCACCAGCTTTAATAGTATCGGGAGACATTACTTCAAGTTCAATTGTTGCCATGCAAAAAGGAACTTTATCCCATTTGAATTTTTCGTAGTTGGTTGCTGTACGGTAAAAGGTCACCTTTTGGGCATTAGTTATCGCAGCAGCAACCAGTATTGCTATGGACAGGCAGAAAGTTTTCATGCATCAATAATTTTAAAACAAGTCCTCTAATCCCTTGTCACAGGCTACCTGAATTAAATGTCTGCTTGTAGAATTTGAAACAGCCAACCAGCACTTTATGGGTGTCTTTTTCTTCATGGCAGTTGGAGGGATGGGGGCATTGTTATTATCAAAAGCAAAGAGACGCATCACCCGTCCATTTTTTACTAACGCCTTTATCTTGGTTCCATCAGAATAATTATAAAGATCGTAAGTGCCATTTGTTTTCTGGGAAGCCCGGAAATTAGCTACTACAGCATCCAGATCAAGGGTGTCTGTCTTAATGGTCATACTGGTTGTTCCGGGTCTTTGAGCAAATGATGCCAGGGAGGAAAAAAATAAAAGGATTGCAACGCCAAAAAAATTCTTTTTCATAATTGTTTTATTTAGTGTTTAGATATTTCAGGACCTTCAGAGTTTGCAGGGTATTCTTATGCACCCGTCGCGATTTCCTGCCGTGAAATTCAGCCAGCAATTTCCACGTCCATCTGTTATA
>JAYTXP010000204.1:0-11728 GCA_043742885.1 Chitinophagaceae bacterium
AAAGTTCAGCCAGACATTAGTGGAAATATTATTAAAGATCTCGGGACTGATGGCTTTACCGGCTACATGGAATGGAACCGTGATCAGGATATAGATCATGAAAATGAAAAAACCATAGAGCACCGCATTTGTAATGCCCTGCTTTTTTGAAACAGATCTTTTAGTGAAGAAAGTAACCGTAACAGGAACCATGGGAAAAACACATGGCGTGAGCAAAGCGATCAGACCTCCGAAAAAACCCAGGAGAAAAATAGTAAGCAAACTTTTATTCTGAGTACCGGCATCGCCACAATCATGTACCGGATGATCAATATCAATGGAGGCGATCTTTACACCGGAAGCTTTAACACCTCCTTCTAATGGAATGGTAAAAGTATAACTGGTAGAAGGATTGAATTCGTCATCTTTCCCATAGGTATAAAGCAATACACCTTGTAATTGGGCAGGCACCTTTCCTTTGATCTCAATATTCACGTTCCATGTAAAACTGTCTTCAAAAACAAAAACATTTTTTTCGAAAATACCACTATGAACCATGGTGGCCGGAAGGCTTGTTGCGAAGCCTGAAATTATTTTTATTGCGGAATCGGGGAATTGCAATGTGGTTGTGGGCACTTCAGCCAGCTCTTGGTTCGGAGCATAGACCATCCAACCTTGTGTGCCCGGAAGAAAAAATTGAAGCTGATATTTTCCTTCGCCAATCTTATTGCCTGAACTTTCCCATCCCTGCAAACCAGTGCTATCCTGACCATTTACTAAAACAAAAGATCCAAGAAAGAAAAATACCAAAAAGATAATCCTGGAGGTTTGGAGCATAGCTGCAAAAATAAACGAGTCCAGCAGAACTCGTCTATAAATATGTATAACAATAATATAAATCCTATTTCACGTCGATGCTGAAGCGAACGGTTTTAGGAGGGAGGCATTTTTTATCATCGCAGGTTTGGTATTCCACACTTCCTGTGATCTTGGTTTTGGCATTAGCTTTCAGTTTGATCTTTTGCGTGAAAACAAGGTTGCCTGTATACTGGTTAGCGGAAATGCCCAGGGTCTTGTCAGTATATTTTTCCAATTTGCCTTCTTCTTTGATCTTTCCATTTGTAGAAAAAAGTGGATTGGGGTTAAATTTTATTTCGGTTGGGATAACAATCGCATCGTCAGGCTGAGACTGTGAATACATATGCCATCTGTCCTGGATATTCGCTTTGAGTTGGATCTCATATTCTTTATCTCCTTTTTTAACAGCAGAAAAAGTCCAGCTTACCGGATCGGGTTGGGCAAGAACAGGCAGGGAAAACAGGGCTACCAGGGAAAACAGTATTATTCTTTTCATAATTGACTTAATACAAAATTGAGGAAACTAAATTAAACAGCTTGTTAAATCGATTGCAAAACACCGATCAGCAACTCGTTCATGATCTGCCTTCCATCAGTATTACCCAGTGCCGTTGAACATGCTCTTTCAGGATGAGGCATCATACCAAAAACGTTGCGTTGAGGGTTGCAAATTCCTGCAATATTCCTGAAAGCACCATTAGGATTGGATTCATCTGTTTTCTCTCCCTGATCATTACAATAGTAATAGATCACCTGGCCATTTGCTTCCAGATCATCCAATAATTTATCCTCCGCGTAAAACCTTCCTTCGCCATGGGCTACCGGGATCTTATAAATATTTTCCTCTGAATTTTTGATAAATACATTTTTGCATACGAATTGCTGATTCTCGTTTCTTAACAGCGCCCCTGGCAAAAGATGTGACTCGCAGAGGATCTGAAAACCATTACAAACACCCAGCACTTTTCCTCCCGCCTGAGCAAATTCGATCACAGTTTGCATCATCGGACTGAATCGGGCAATGGCTCCGCAACGCAGATAATCTCCATAGGAAAACCCTCCAGGAAGAACGATGCAGTCCTCCGTATTAAAAGTACTCAGGTCACGATCCTTATGCCAAAGCATGGTTACGTCCTGCTTCAGATCAAACTTTAAAGCATCATACATGTCTCTGTCGCAATTGGACCCGGGAAATACAACAACGCCGAATTTCATGATCAGAAGATTGAATGACAAAATTACGAAAATCACAGGAGTCCGGATATTGCGATTTGCCCATCAGCTCCAGCCATGACCATAGTATTGATGGCCAAGAATAAAGGCCAGGGTCATCCAGAAAAGTAATAACGGGAGTATTCGATAACTGGAATAAAGATAGGTGCAGGCATGAAAGGCAGCCAGTGGAATGGCTGTCATCACCCAATTCTCCATATTACTTCCATCATTGATAAAAGGAATGAAAAGTGAACACAAAAGATATAAGAGGATTAGGCTCCAGCCTTTTCTTACCTGAATTAACATACGTCGAAGGCTCTCCTGAACATAATAGCCACCACTGAGAAAAGGAATAACCAGTAAAAATGCGGCTCCTGCCAGCCAGGCGGTTTGCTTTACCATGGGAACACCCAGGTCAAAATAAGGCCATAAATGTGACCAGCTCCATTGATTATGCCATAAAAGATAGACCGCGAAGAAATAAAAAGGTGTACTAACGCCCAGAAGGCCCAGCAGCCATTCTCTTAAATGAAATGGACGCATAATAGCCAGGGATACCAGGATCCAGACTACGAAACTGAGGGAAGGAAAATAAAGAAAAGAGCAGATTCCCAACCCCAGGCCAATATTGAAAATAATTCCCTGAGCCCTGGGTTGATTATAGGTTCGAAACAATGAGAGAAGGATCAGTAATAAAATGGTATTTACCAGTAAGGGTGCAGAAAAATAATTCCATTCGGGAAGTAAGGAGGTGATAAGT
Source organism: Chitinophagaceae bacterium (assembly GCA_043742885.1). Taxonomy (GTDB): domain Bacteria; phylum Bacteroidota; class Bacteroidia; order Chitinophagales; family Chitinophagaceae; genus JJ008. The sequence goes on from JAYTXP010000204.1 coordinate 2,813, forward strand.
ATATAACTCATAGCAGGGAACCAGGTGGCATGCGTCATCATGCGATACCTGTTCAGAAAAAGATTTAAAATAAGTGCTTGTATAAAAAGAAGGGAGAATGCCAGAAAAGGATAAATTAAAGGCTTGGCGGGCAGTAATTCAATAATAGTCCAAAACAAAATGCCATCACCTTGTTTTACTACCGGAATATGCGGATACAGGAAAATGGGCCATTTGATCAGTAAACCCATAGCCAGCAGTAAGACAATATTGGCCGGGTTCTTTTGTTTGAATATTCCTGTCACGTAGGTAGCAGCTGTTTAATTTCCCTGGTTGTAATCTATTTTTGCGAAGCAAATATAATTACGATAGATACATGGTATGATCATTACACGGGAACTCACCTGTTTGCCATATTTAGGTAGAAAATCATATCCCCGGTCCAGATTCTTTAATGTTGGATTCCTGTTCAGTGTGCCATCCGCAACAATACTATAATCTGTGAGCAGGTTATTTCTTCTTTCCTGCATATTGGTGAGGAAATGAAGTGCATCCCCGGTATTTACTACATTATAAGAGATCATATCGTCGGATTCATCATTGAATTGAGATTTACCGATCACATTCTGCCACTGAATCTCTCCATTGCCATTGAAAGAAAATACGACCAGGTTATCAGCGTGATATCTTACAGATTGGGCAGATCCGCTTCTGGTATTATAATAAGAATTGTTGTAATAAGGATTATAATAACTGTTATTATTATAGAAGGAATTATAATATGGAGAACCATATAGATAATCCCAGCGGTTCCAGTTATTAAAACGGGAAGTCGTGTAATAAGATTCACTTCCTAGAATAAAACCTCCGTCTCTGCGGAAAATGATCTGGCGTATGAAATAATCATCGAAAGCAGTTTTTATACTGGCATCGCCTTTTGCTTCTTTTCTAATCTCTTCGGAAATAGGAATGGTTTTTTCATAAAGCAACTTATTGGTTGTTTTATCCCAGCATAAAAAATAAAAACCTTCGATACTTGCCTTGCGTTCCAGGCTATAAAATGAGGTCAGAAAAAACCGTTTGTTGACATTGTCCACCTTCACATGCAATTCATCCAGCGCGATCTTTGACACGTCCAGCGGGCGCTCCATGATCTTGTCCGCTTCGGCATATTTCACCATCAGAGAAGCTCTCATGATATTATCATTATTGCCCCTGTAGAAACGGGTAAAGACCAGGTCGCCTTCATTATTCAGTGTAAAATCACCCAGATTCTCATTGCGTTCTTCCATGGGTATTTCCAGGCTTGTAGATTTTTTTAGTTGCAATTTATCATCGAATAACATGGTGGTCATCAGAAATAAACGGCGATTACGGCTATTGATCTTATACACAGATATCTTGCTTTTGTCCTCACTACTAACCACATTATATATCTTATTAGTAGAATTAAATCCGATGTGGGTGGTGTCAAGTTCCATTGGTTCACCAATTTTCTTTCCATTACCATCGATGCGTGCCGACATGCAATAAATCACATTTTTTTTCTCATACTGATAGATCATATAAGCGAAATCGCTGTAGGGGAAAAAGTCTACATTGATGAGTCTTTCGGTGGAGGGCAGAAAATCCTGTTCCACTTTATCAATCTGCCGCAGTTCATTATCATAGACGGTGATGCAGACCTTACTACGGGTATTTTTATAAATAAGAAAGTTTCCTCCGATCTTACCCACGATATCAAAATCCATTTTTCTGTTGTCGTCGCGGTCATATTCAGAATAAACGATCCGCTGGGCCTCTGCACTAAGGTCCGAAACAAGGAGTATGAGGAAGAAAAACGCTTTCCGGGTTATGCTCAACATAAGGAATTTTTCACATTAATATTAAGATCGGCACAAACGTAAGTTCGTTCAAAAAACACAAATATTTTCAACTCTTTTGCAAAGATTTCCAGAAAATATGAGGCAAAATCTTTGCCGAAGTTGATGCAATTCATTTTTGGCTATACCTTTACATAAAGTTACCAATGCCTCCCCGTAGACCTTACGGCGCCGCCATGGAAACAAACCACAAGAACTTACAGTGAAAATACCGACCAACAAAGTCACCGCTGCAGGCATTTTAGTAGCCCTGGGCATAATTTACGGAGATATAGGAACCTCCCCTTTATATGTTCTAAATGCGATTACTAAGGACAAGGTGATTTCAGAAGAATTAATTATAGGAGCACTTTCCTGTATAATCTGGACCCTTACTCTTCAAACTACTATCAAATATGTTATTCTTACCCTTCGGGCTGACAACCGGGGAGAAGGGGGCATATTCTCACTATTTGCTTTGGTAAGAAGAAGAAAGAAGTGGTTGGTAATCCCTGCAATGATAGGAGGAGCAGCCCTTATTGCGGATGGCATGATTACCCCACCTATTTCGGTAACATCAGCCGTGGAAGGTTTGAGACAGCTGCCTTTATTTACAGATATTCATAACTGGAGTATCGTTTACATCGTCTTAGGTATCCTCACGTTTTTATTTCTTTTACAACAATTTGGAACAGCATCAATAGGAAAATTATTTGGCCCTATTATGATGATATGGTTTATCATGCTGGCAGTTCTTGGTTCCTTGCATTTGATGGATGACCTGGATGTCTTTCGCGCATTCAATCCATATTATGCTATTAAATTATTGACTACCTACGAAAAAGGATTTTATATATTGGGCGCAGTTTTTCTATGCACTACGGGCGCCGAAGCGCTTTACTCCGACCTTGGTCACTGTGGAAAAGGTAATATCAGAAACTCCTGGATATTTGTAAAAACCTGCCTGATCATAAATTATCTCGGTCAGGGTTCCTGGGTTCTGGCAAATTATAACGGTCATATCATTACTACGGAAATGATCGAAAAAACAGGGTATAATGCCTTTTATGGGGTAATGCCTCAGGAATTTAAGCTGGTTGGAATTGTTATTGCTACTTCTGCTGCCATCATTGCAAGCCAGGCACTGATCTCGGGATCCTTTACGCTTATTAGTGAAGCTATGCGCTTAAATCTCTGGCCGAAATTAAGAATCTCCTATCCTACCGAAGAGAGAGGTCAGCTATATGTACCTGGAGTGAATTTGCTTCTTTTCCTTGGATGCGTTGGCATTGTTTTATATTTCCAAAAGTCAACAAATATGGAAGCTGCGTATGGTTTAGCAATTACCCTTTGTATGATTGCCACCTCCATACTTTTTGCAAATTTCCTGGTGTCAAAGAGGGTAATGTCGGTATACATCTATATTTATCTTGCGGTTTACCTAACTATAGAAATCAGTTTCTTATTGGCCAATTTGGAGAAATTCCCCCACGGAGGATATGTAGCTCTGATCGTAGGCGGTCTTCTGTTTGGCGTAATGTATACCTGGTATCGGGCAAGGAAAATTAAAAATCGCTATGTTGAATTTGTTCGATTGGAACATTATGTACCAAAAATTCAGGAATTGAGCAATGACAGGGCAGTTCCTAAATACGCCACACACCTTGTATATCTCACCTCTGCTAATAATCCGAAGGAGATAGAACATAAGATCATTTATTCGATATTGAACCGCAAACCCAAGCGTGCTGATATTTACTGGTTTGTTCACGTAGATACGCTCGATGATCCTTATACCTGCGAATACAAAGTAGAACATATTATTCCCAATGATATTATACGGGTAGACTTCCGATTAGGGTTCAGAATAGAACCCCGGATCAACTTAATGTTTCGAAAAGTGGTGGAGGACCTTGTTGCCAATAAAGAAGTGAATATTATGAGCCGTTATGAAAGCCTTGCAAGTAGTGGAACAGTAGGCGATTTTCAGTTTATGGTAATGGAAAAATATCTGAGCCAGGACAATGAACTTCCTTTCCTGGAAAGGGTGATCATGAAACTGCATTTCTGGCTAAAGGAACATAGTCTTTCAGAAGAGAAAGGTTTCGGACTGGATGCGGCCAATGTAACAGTAGAGAAATTTCCATTGATCGTAGCGCCGGTTACTAATCTGAGGCTTCGGCGCATCGAAGAATAATAATGGTATATTAGGCGACTAAACTACTGAATTGCCTTATTTCATCTGGTATATACTGGGAGGTATCATCTTCTTATTGCTGCTTGTTTATTTTTTGCAGGATAAGCTCATCTTCAAGCCCGAGAAGTTGAAGCAGGATTTTCAATTCAAATATGATATCCCCTTTCGCGAATATTTCTTCGATGTAAGTCCGGGAGTACGAATCAACGGGCTCCATTTTTTTCGTGAACATCCAAAAGGACTGATCCTTTATTTTCATGGAAATACCCGAAGCATTAAAGGATGGGCCAGGTATGCCCGCGATTTTTACCGTTATGATTATGATGTGGTGCTTGTTGATTACCGCGGATTTGGAAAAAGCACGGGTAAAAGAGGTGAAAAGGACATGATGAACGATATGCAATATGTATATGATCAGCTGAAATCAAACTATTCGGAAAATCACCTGATCATTTATGGCAGAAGTATGGGTTCAGGATTCGCTTCCAAACTGGCCTCTGATAATGATCCCCGTTACCTGATCCTGGACGCGCCCTATTTCAACTTTTTGAAAGTGATCGAGCGTTTTCTTCCAATTCTTCCGGTGCGTATTGTGCTTCGATATCATATGCGCACGGATCTCTGGCTTCCCGATGTGAAATGCCATACCTATATAATTCATGGCACACGAGATCGCCTGATACCTATTAAGCATAGCGAAAAGCTGCAAAAGATCAATCCAAAAAAAATTACACTGATCCGGATTGTAGGCGGACATCATAATGATCTGCCCGGGTTCGACGAATACCATAATTTTATACGCGATATCCTGCTTTATTAGGGTAATACATGAATGAAAAATTGGAATAAGAAAAAATGGATGCGGGTACTTTACCTGTTCTTTATCTACTATTCTCTGGGAGGCGTGGTGCTCTACTTTCTACAGGACTATATTCTTTTTCACCCTGTAACGCTTAAAAAAGAACATGACTATGCTTTTAAACAACCACATCATGATATCACGATCCCGGTAAACCAGGAGGAAGAAATTAACCTGGTGGATTTTTTGCCGACCGATTCAACAAAAAAAGGACTGGTACTTTATTTTCACGGCAACAAAAAAAACATTTCATGGTATGCAGATTATATGCCCATGTTCACGAAGAATGGCTATGAAGTGATGATGATCGATTATCCCGGTTTTGGGAAAAGCAAGGGCCGTCTATCTGAAAAAAAATTATACGATTGGGCGCTGCAGGTATATAAATTAGCGATCAGCAGATATCCGGCCGATAGTATTATTATTTATGGAAAAAGTATGGGCGCGGGCATAGCCGCTGAATTGGCTTCTGTAAGAGATTGCAAAAGGCTGATACTTGAAACCCCTTATTATGATTTCCCGGCAGTGATCTCCCGCTATCTTCCTATTTATCCTGTAAGATGGATGCTGCATTATCATATACCAACTCATACCTTCCTGGAGTCAGTAACAGCGCCAGTCAGTATTTTTCATGGGAATTCTGATTGGGTAGTGAGTTATTCCAACTCTCAGAAATTAAGTAAGGAATTTAAATCAAAAGATGAATTGATCACCATTGATGGCGGCAGCCATAATGATCTTTTCCGTTTTGAACTGGCACGCCATAAACTTGATTCCTTGCTTTCAAACTAGAACGAAACCCCGATTTTAATTTATCTTAGAAGGATGAAGAGATCGGTACTGCCCATATTTTTTATTTGCCTTGGACTAATTGGGTGGTCGCAGGATACCCTTTACAAACAATTACTGAACAATACCAAAGAATTGACAGTAGGTGACAGTCTGCGCTTAGATGAACTCAGCGATGGAACAAAACTGGACAGTTCCTTCGCGAAACGATTTTTTTCTCCTCTTTTATCAACTGGAAATAGTCCTTTTAAGAACCGGATCTATACATGCCTGGGACGTATCACTGATCATGAGTATTATGACCTGTTTATGGTTATGGAAGATCGTCGCCGTGCAGATAGTACTGGAATGACGACCTCTTACCTGGTCACTTTGAAAAAAACAGGAGATTATATCAGTTCTCAGAAGGTGGCTGTTACCGGAACTAAGAAAAAAACGGGATATAATATTCGTTCCACTCTATTCAAAGAAAACAGGATTTATATAGATTCGAAAATAAAGACGGGAGAAAAATTTTTTGAAGAAGTGGAAAATTACCGTATCACCAAAACGGGTCGCTTCATTCTGACAGAAAATGTAAACTGATCAATCTTCTACTAATGCAACAGTTTTTTTTGTCACTTTCAACAAATGGTTGGCACCTATTTTCATGGCATAATTTCTATCTGTGTGACTCACAGGAAAATCAAAACAAACAGGATAATCATATTCAGCAATAATATCCCGGATCAGTTCAAAGGCGGTTTGACCGAATGGTCTTTCTGTATCTTTTATATCAGTAAATCCGCCAACGATCAGTCCCGCCAATTTGGAAAGTTTTCCATTTCTTTTTAACTGGTACATCATGCGATCTACATTGTAGACATATTCCCCGATATCTTCGAGGAACAGAATTCTTCCATTTGTTTTTATATCCGAGTTTGTTCCACAAAGGTGAGCCAGCAGTGATAGGTTTCCACCAAGAAGTTCTCCTTTGGCTTCGCCGGTCCTATTAAATGGATGTGAAGTTGTATTATAATTTGCTTTGTTCCCTTCCAACGCAGATCGCAAGGAAGCGATGAATTCATTTTTATCTCCGCCATCATTAAAAGCGCCTGACATAGGAGCATGCAAGGAGGAAATTTTGAAATTGCTGTACAAGTGTGAATGCAGGACGGTGATATCACTGTACCCGATGATCCATTTTGGATATTTTTTGAATTTCTTAAAGTTCAACTGGTCGATGATGCGACCTGTTCCATATCCTCCACGCCCAAAAAGAATGGCCTTTATGGATTTGTCATCCAGCATTTGTTGCAGATCTTTTGCTCTTTCCTCATCGGTACCTGAAAAATAATTCAGCCCCCTCCCCCCTACTGTAGGCCCGATCTTTACTTTATATCCCCATTCATTGAGGGCTTGAACCGAAGCCCGGATCTTTTCAGCAGGCATATACCCGGCCGGGCAAACAATACCAATAGTATCACCGGGTTTCAGAGAAGAAGGCTGCTTGATCATGCAATAAAAATAACTAATTAGGCAGTAGACTGCTTTGCGTATTTTTGTTTGCCAAAATTGATGGAATAACTGATGACAAATCCAAAAAGATACCTGGTCACTTCTGCTCTGCCTTATGCGAACGGACTCAAGCATATAGGTCATCTGGCAGGTGCATATATACCCGCGGATATTTATGTGCGTTATCTGCGTTCGCAAAAAAGAGATGTCGTTTTTGTATGTGGCAGTGATGAACATGGTACTGCTATTCCCATTCAGGCCATGAAGGAAGGAACTACCCCGCAGGCTATTATTGATAAATATCACCAGGCGATGAAAGAAGATTTCAGTGATCTGGATATCAGCTTTGATATTTATCACCGAACCAGTTCCCAACTTCATCATGAGACGGCCCAGGAATTCTTCAGCCTGCTGAATAATGCCGGGCAGTTGGAAACAAAGGAAACAGAACAATATTATGATGAGGAAGCCAGAACTTTTCTGGCCGACCGATATATTAAAGGCATCTGCCCAAATTGTGGAAGTGATCGCGCGTTTGGTGATCAGTGCGAAAACTGCGGACGTACACTTAGTCCTGATGAACTAATTAACCCGGTAAGTACTTTAAGTGGAAAAGAGCCGGTGAAGAAAAAAACAACGCACTGGTATCTTCCATTGGGAGAACATGAAGAATTTCTACGTAAATGGATCCTCGAAGAACATGGCAAGGATTGGCGCCCTACGGTTGTGGGACAGTGCAAGAGTTGGATCGAAGGCGGGCTACTATCAAGAGCGGTTACACGCGATCTTGATTGGGGAATAAAAGTTCCGTCGCCTGATGGAGAAGGAAAAGTATTATATGTATGGTTTGATGCACCTATAGGATATATCAGCGCTACAAAGCAATGGGCCATTGAAAATAGAAAAGACTGGCGACCATATTGGGAAGATAAGGATACCAAGCTGGTACATTTTATTGGAAAGGATAATATCGTTTTCCATTGCATCATCTTCCCGGTGATGCTGAAGCTGCATGGAAATATTTTGCCGGAGAATGTTACCGCCAATGAATTCCTGAATCTCGAAGGAGATAAAATGAGCACCAGCCGGAATTGGAAACTGGATATGCGCGATTATATCAATGACTTTGTAAAAAAGGAAAATGGCGGTGGGCAGTGTGTGGATATGCTGCGTTATTACCTTACTCAAATTGCTCCGGAAACAAAAGACAGTGAATTCACATGGAAAGGATTTCAGGATGCCGTCAATAGTGAACTGGTATCGATATTCGGCAATTTTGTGAATCGCAGTTTTGTGCTCATGCATAAATTATGCGGAGGCAAGGTTCCTAAATGGCATGATGATATTATAGATGATAATGACAGATCATTGATCAATGAGATCAGTAATACGAAGGCCAATGTAGAAACTGCGCTGGAAGAATTTCATTTCAGAGACGGATTATTCCAGGTTATTGATCTGGCCCGAAAAGGAAATCAATATCTGCAGAAAAAAGAACCGTGGATACTGGCAAAAAAACTGGAACAGGATCCGACGGTACAAAAACAAATCGACAACTGTTTACATCTATGCCTGCAGCTTACTGCGAACCTGGCTATTTATATAAATCCATTCCTTCCAAATACGGCAAAGAAAATGCTGTATATGTTGAAGGTGGTAGATAAATTACTGGATTGGGAGAATGCAGGCCAACTCAAATTAGTTAGCGTGGGCTATAGCCTTCGCGAACCGCA
>JAYTXP010000205.1:0-2275 GCA_043742885.1 Chitinophagaceae bacterium
CCTCGGGAAGCCAGTTCATAACTAATATTTCCGGTGCCTCCGAAAAGATCAAGGGTCTTCAGGTCCTCAAATTCAAATTGATTCTGAATAATGTTAAACAATCCTTCTTTGGCGATATCCGTTGTTGGGCGGGTATGCGGCATTTTATCAGGCGGATTAAATCGCCTGCCTCCCATCTCTCCGCCTACGATACGCATAGAAAAAGATCATTTAAGGAAGTGAAATAATGAGAAGGATAATCATTTACCGGCAGTTTCCATGAAGGTTCGCGAAGCTCTACCTGAATAAAATATTGATATAGCTCTTTATAAAGAGCGGATTGCTTATCGATAAGACCAGAAAGTTTCAATTCCAGTTTTTCCTGACTTAAACCAAATTGGCGACAGGCTCGAAGAAGATAATAAAGCACATCCTCAAATCCTTCGTACCGATAATGTTGTGATAATAGCAACTGGCCTTTGGCTGCTACTAACAAGTGCAGATCTTTTTGTCTTATGTCCAGATAGATAGCTCCATCCTGCGGAGAAGCGGGAACAAATTTCATCATCGCAGTTAGCTGATGAATAGTGCCTGCATCCTGAAATTTCTCGTTGACCCATTTTTGAAGAATAGGAGAAATAGAAAATACGGTATTGATCTGCCAGCCGCTAACCGGTTCCTGTACTACTATATGGCCATCTGCAGTTTCATGCACCATATTCATGACGGAACCCGGAACGCCAGCGGGAACAAGTAATCCACAGCATTGATCCAGGGCTATCTGCACTTTACTTACTGGCCGGAATAAACGATCATGCAGCCAGTTCAATTCTTCTTTGGTCCATTCTTTCACAGTAAAATATCCCAATTCATGAACCTGTGTTGCGTTTTCATTGGTATAGGCAAATGCAGCCCAGGATTCACCCAAACGCAATAAAAGTCTTTCCGCATTGAAAGTGGAAGATTTTTCGCCAATATGGAATATTTGTTTCAAGAGGGCAATGTTAATTAAAAAAAATCAGATGCTTATTTCCAGCGACCGCTACGAATATACCAATAGGAAAGTGAAAATAAAGTGGACCAATATACCAGCTCCGAGCTCCAGGCCCATACCAGTCCGAGATTCCAAACTCTCAGCACCAGGTAGATATAAGCCGTATAAAGAATGATCGCGACAATTTCAATGGCCAGGTTTACCCTGGTTTTTCCAGTTCCGGTAACTGCATTCAGCCAAACTGTGGCAAATGACATAATGAGAATACCCACGCTTACCATACGGATTACAGGAATAGCCTCATCGGTAAAACTTTGGTCCCGACCATACATATTGAGGAAGAGATCGGGAAAAATATTAATAAGGCTGCAAAGAAAAAAAGTGAAGGCGAAGCTCAGCCACATGATCTTTTTTATTAACCGTATCACCTGATCCGATTTTCCCTGTCCAATAATATTGCTCACCATTGAATTTGTGGCACTGGCAAATGACCAAACAAAAATGCCAAACAATCCGAATATATTTCGCATGGTATTACTAATGGCCAGGGGTCTTTCTCCTTTATGCTCAATGAAAATATAAAATAACAACCATGCCAGTATACTGATCAACCACTGCGCTACCAGCGGAGATGATTGTTTGAATATGGCCGAAACTATCTTCGGTTGATATCTGAAATGTTCAAAAATTCCGAATCGCTTATCAAAACCTTTAAAAAATATTATTCCAAATACGACCAGCATGCCTGAAACCTCTGCTATCACGGAAGCGTAGGCGGCTCCATTGAAACCAAGGGCAGTCAAACCAAAATGACCGTAGATAAGCGCATAGTCCAGTAAAATATTAAGACTGGCTTCCACCCAAAAACCATACTTCATATACCTGCTGTTGCTGGTACTTACCAGCAATGCATTTCCCATCTGGAACATATAAAGAAAAGGAACACCCCATACGCGGATACGAAGAAAATCCATCGCCTCATCATAAACACGAGTTGAATGCAAACTTGCCGAAAGAAAATAAGGAGCTAGTAATTCGGTCAAAATAATCCCTGCCAGTGCGAAGATCATGGCCACCCAAAGACCCTGTACAAATAACTGACCTATTGCCTCAGGTTTATTTTCACCCGCTTTGCGCGACATTAGTCCCTGCAATCCAGCATTCAATCCATTCCCAATCAGCGCGAATATTAAATAAAAAACTCCGGTGATACCGGCCGTGCCCAATTCAGTTTCTCCAAGACCACTGACGAAAATATTATTAGTGATAAAATTTATCTGAGGTACTAATAATGCAAGTGAG
>JAYTXP010000206.1:0-26360 GCA_043742885.1 Chitinophagaceae bacterium
TTTTTTGATCCAGTTTCAGCACCTCTTCAGGATGACTGATACGTCCCCAACTAATATCCGTGATGTGAAGCAGACCATCTACACCGCCCAAATCCATAAATACTCCGTATGAAGTAATGTTTTTAACCGTTCCTTCAAGCACCTGGCCTTTCTCCAGTTTGCTCATGATCTCTGCACGTTGTGCTTCGATATCGCTTTCTATAAGCGCCTTGTGAGATACTACGGCATTCTTAATGGTCTCGTTGATCTTAACCACTTTGAATTCCATTGTTTTACCTACGAACTGATCGTAATCTGTAACCGGTTTCACATCGATCTGAGAACCTGGCAGGAAGGTTTCCATACCAAATACATCTACGATCAAACCACCCTTGGTCTTAGAAGTCACTGTACCTTTGATTACCTCACCGGTCTTATGCACTTCTACGATCTTTTCCCATGCGCGGGTGATACGAGCCTGCTTACGGCTAAGATTCAGATGTCCTTCCCTGTCTTCTTTCTCCACGATCATCACTTCTACAAGATCACCTACAGCCATACCAGGCAGATCACGGAATTCATTCAGAGATATGAGACCATCACTCTTAAATCCAATGTTCAGTACCACGTCTGTTTTTGTAAGACCCACCACCATTCCTTTGATCAGTTCACCGTCATTCAATTGAATAAAAGTGTTGTCATAAACCTGGTGATATTTTTCCTTCTCTTCTTTGGTGTAAGCGATAACATTTCTTTTGTCAACGCTCCAGTCAAAATCATCATGAGCAGTGCTCACGACCACAGGTGCAGTTGATGTCGCTGTAGCTGCTTCGGCGCTTTCGCCCCCGGCAGTCTCCTGTGCATCAGCGTTTAATTGTTTAAGAATCATATTTGAGAACATGTTTTAATATTCCCGAAGGGTTTTATTTCGGGGCAGCAAAGATACGAAAACTGCCTGAAATGAACTTCAGCAGGATGCAGAATTTCCTTGTTTTGACCCATTTTAAAATATTGATTTGCATAGGATTGCAGGGCAAGGCTGAGAATATTTCCTATTTTCACGCAAAACCACTGTTTGTTATACGCCATTACCAAAACATTGGCCCGCCTGGGCCTTCCCCTGTTCTGCCGCAAACTGGTAATCAATAACCGCCAAAAATTGAGAGAAAATGGGCCGCTTTTATTGGCAGCAAACCATCCAAATTCATTTCTTGATTCCATTATTATCAATACCATTTTTAAAGAACCGGTATGGTCGCTGGCAAGAGGAGATGTTTTTAAGAACCCATTCCATATTAAATTATTAACTGCATTAAATATGCTTCCCGTTTATCGTACAAGAGAGGGAGTAGAAAATCTTTCTGAGAATTATAAAACATTCGAAGCCTGCATAGAAATTTTTAAAAAAAACGGCGTCGTTACCATTTACAGCGAAGGTCAATGTATCAATGAATGGCATCTTCGTCCGCTGAAAAAAGGAACGGCCCGCCTTGCATTGAAAGCCTGGGAAGAAGGCATTCCTCTTCGTGTATTGCCATTGTCCATCAATTATAGTTCCTTCACAAGATTTGGAAAAAATATGTTTTTAGTATTTGGTGAACCTATTACCATGGACCAGATCGATCTTCAGGCCTCCGAAGGATTAAGACATGCGCAGTTCAATCAATTGCTGGAAGCGCAAATAAGTAAAGGAGTTTTTGAAATACCATTGAAGGACAAAATAGCACAAAAAGAAAAACTTGAATTAAATCCTTCTACAATTAAAAAAATATTACTTGCCATACCCGCATTCGCGGGATGGATCATTCACGCACCGCTTTTTTTGTTGTTGAAAAATATCGCTTTTCGAAAAACAGCTGTAAATTCCGATCATTATGACTCGGTGCTGGTGAGCCTTCTCCTGTTTGCTTATCCTCTTTTCCTGATCATGGTTATTTCTATTCTCGCGGTGGTATTCCATAGCTGGTATGCAGTATTATTATTATTCATTCTTCCTTTTACTGCCTGGTGCACGGTGCAACTTAAGCCACAGCTTGATAAATAATCTACGCTTTAATATGCTTGGCAGCAATAAACCCGCTGGTCCATGCATGCTGAAAATTATATCCACCGGTTATTCCATCAACATCTAATACTTCTCCTGCGAAAAATAACCCTGGTAGTTTTTTACTCATCATGGTTTGAGGATCCACTTCAGATAGATTGATACCCCCGGCTGTTACAAACTCTTCTTTAAAAGTTGTCTTTCCTTTTATTTCAAAAATCTGCTGACATAGCAATTGAATCAATTTATTTCGGGAGCTGGCTGGGAGATCGGCCCAGCGGGTCTCTTCTTTTATGCCGGCTTCATTTATTAAATAATCCCAGAGCCGGTGAGGCAGACCTAATTCATTTTTGGCAGATACTTTTCGGGAAGCATCTGCTCTCCTCTTTATTTCAAATTCCTCCAACAAGGTTTGTTCTGTTTTATTTACCCAGTTAATCCTTATGCTGAAATGCCAGTTCTTCTCTTTTAGTTCTCTTGCACCCCAGGCACTCAAACGCAGAATGGATGGTCCGCTTAATCCCCAATGTGTAATTAACAAAGGACCTTGTTCCTGTAATTTACTTCTCTGAATTTTTATGGTCGCCTTTTCAACGCTCACTCCCATCAGTCGGGTAATTATATGCCCAGGCAAATTAAAAGTGAATAAGGATGGAGAAGGTTCTTCAATGGTATGACCTGTTTCCTTTAACCATTTGAACATCTCTGATTTTGGATAACCTCCGGATGCAATGGCCAATTTTTCACTTTCAAGTGTTCTGCCATCTTTCAATGTTATAGAAAAAAGACTTGCCCTCTTTTTTACGGATATGACTTCTGCATTCATTATAATATTTACTTTATATCGCTCGGCCTCACGAAGCAGGCAATCAATAATTGTATGGGAGGAATCAGAAGCAGGAAACATACGACCATCGTTCTCCACCTTCAATTTTATTCCTCTTTCCTCAAACCAATCTATGGTACCGCTGGTAAAAAATTGATGGAACATTTTTTTTACAAAATGCTGTCCGCGCGGATAGCATTTACTCATCGATATTATATCCGCACATTGATGCGTGAGATTGCATCTGCCTCCGCCACTTACTTTTACTTTGGAGAGTAGTTTACCAGTTTTTTCTAAAATGGTAACCTCAAGTCCGGGGTGCATTCTTGCGGCATTGACGGCCAGGAAAAAACCTGCAGCACCTCCGCCTATAACAATCAGCCTGGACATATATCAATTGAATTTAGAAGCGATGGTCATACCATGACTTTATCAACCGTATGAAGGTGAGGATTCTTTTTTTCCACTTTCTCGATGATGGAATAATCGGATAGAATATCCGCTTTTGATTTACGCACGCATATATCATGTTCAAAATGAACTGAAGGCTTACCATCCTTTGTTCTTATGGTCCACCCATCGGCCTCGGTAAACACATCCTTTGTTCCCATATTGATCATGGGTTCAATGGCCAGCACCAATCCATCTTTTAGTTTGGCCCCTGTTCCTCTTTTTCCATAATTGGGAACTTGCGGATCTTCATGAAGATTTTTTCCCAATCCATGCCCTACCAGCTCACGCACTACCCCATATCCATATTTCTTCTCGGTATGATCCTGAATAGCGTAAGCGATATCTCCAATACGACTACCCACCACCGCTTTTTCTATGCCCTTGAAAAGTGATTCTTTGGTCACCTTTATCAGCTGCATCACTTCTGTTCCCGGATCACCAATAGCAAATGTATAAGCATGATCGCCATGCCATCCATTCAGGATCACCCCAACATCTACGGAAATGATATCTCCATTTTTCAATTCGTATTTCCCGGGAAATCCATGCACTACCACATCATTTACCGAAATGCATGAATTAAATGGATAACCATGATAATTAAGAAAGGAAGGAATAGCCTTATGATCCCGAATGAACTCACCAATTCGCTTATCCAAAGACAGAGTTGTGATTCCAGGCTTTAAAAGACCGGCAATCTCTGCCAGTGTGCTGCTCACCAGCAATGCGCTTTTTCGCATTTGCTCTACCTGGTCGCTTGTTTTTAAGATCATACATTACAAAGATAGAAGAAAGTTGAGAGGTTGAGAGAGTTGAGAGAGTTGAGAGAGTTGAGAGAGTTGAGAAAGTTGAGATAATTTTTAAAGGATTAGTATGTTGTTCTCAACAGCGAAGCGCTCAACCTTCTCAACAGCTCAACCAATAAAAGACCCGGTCCAACATTTGAACCGGGTCTGAAAAATTTAAATGGCTTATTACATTTGAACCGCCGATGTCGTCTGTCTTCCCTGGATACGACCGCTTTTCATCAGGCCATCATATTGCCTCATTAGCAATTGGGTCTCGATCTGTTGCAATGTATCGAGGATAACACCTACCATGATCAGCAATGAAGTTCCACCAAAGAAGGTAGAGAACTGCTGAGTAACACCCATGCTCATTGCAATACCCGGAAGGATACCAATGAAAGCGAGAAGGATGGCTCCGGGAAGAGTGATCTTATCCATGATCTGTCCAATATAATCTGCAGTGGGCTGACCAGGTTTTACACCAGGAATAAATCCATTATTCTGCTTCAGATTATCTGCGATCTGTTTAGGATTAAATATCAATGCGGTGTACAGGAAGGTAAATCCGATGACTACCACAGAATAGATCAGCATATACCAGGGGTTGCTATGATCATTCAGCGCGAGAAGGAAGGCACCTTTTGTAGGATTGAAATTGGCAAATATGGTTGGAATGAAGATAATCGCTTGTGCAAAGATGATTGGCATTACACCGGCACTGTTCACTTTCAATGGAAGGAACTGACGTGCACCACCACCACCGAACTGGCGATTGCCTACGAGCTGCTTTGCATAATTGACCGGTACTTTTCGGACACCCTGGATCAGCATTACACAACCCATGATAATAGCGATTAGTATAGCAACTTCAAGAATAAATACCAGGATCTGTCCATTACGAACAGATTTGGCGCTCAATTCCTGTAAGAAATTTTGTGGAAGCCTGGCGACGATTCCGATCATGATGATCAGTGATGTACCATTACCCAATCCCTTGTCTGTTATCTTCTCACCCATCCACATTACAAACATAGTACCTGCGGTAAGGACCACAACTGTGGTAAGCCAGAAATCGCCCGGAGTAAATCCAGACATCAATCCACCCTGAGAAAGTATTCCGTTACGCAGATAGCTAACATAAGCGGAAGCCTGAAGCACGGTTACAGCAATAGTAAGGTAGCGGGTATACTGATTGATCTTCTTTCTTCCACTTTCTCCTTCTTTCTGCAATTTCTGAAAACGGGGCACAAGCACCGTCATCAGCTGCATAAAGATAGAAGCGGAGATATAGGGCATAATACCTAATGCGAAAATAGATGCATTATTAAATGCACCACCTGAGAAGGAGTTGATGAGACCGAGTATACCGGTGCTCTCACTTGTCTTCAGCAGGGTAGGATTAATGCCAGGCAATGAAATATGTGAACCCACCCTGTAAACAGCGATCATCATCAGGGTGAATAATATCTTGTTGCGCAACTCCTCGATGCTCCAGATATTCTTTAAGGTCTGTATTAATTTTTTCACGGAGAGTTCAAAAATTTAAAGCATGTAAAACAAAAGACGCATACATGATACGTCGTTGCAATTTAGCGAATTTACCTTACTATTTCTACCGTACCGCCAACCGCTTCAATAGCCGCTTTCGCTTTATCGCTGGCAGCATTTACCTTGAAGGTCAGTTTGGTCTTCAACTCACCATTACCAAGCAATTTCACTTTATCTGTCTGGCTGATCAGTCCATTCACATAGAGATTCTCCATTGAGAATTCTGTGATATTGTATTTGGCCGCAAGTTGTTCGATTTGGCCAAGGTTGAATACTTTATATTCTACACGATGCGGATTTTTAAACCCACGCTTTGGTACACGACGCTGAATTGGCATCTGTCCACCTTCGTGAGATCTTTTGCTTTTATAACCGGCGCGGCTTTGTCCACCCTTGTTACCTTTTGTGGAAGTTCCACCATGTCCGGACCCTTCACCACGTCCTAATCTTTTTACTTTGTGCGTTGCGCCTTTAGCAGGTCTTAATTGATGTAATTTCATTTTTTTGATTTTGTACTCAGCGGGGAATCACCCCTCGCATTGGTTGTTATTTCACTTCTTCCACTTTCACAAGATGGTTCACTTTGCGAACCATACCCAGGATCTGTGGAGTAGCTTCTACTTCTTTACTTGAATTGGTCTTATTCAAACCCAGAGCCTGAATAGTCAATTTTTGACGCTCAGGACGATCGATGGGGCTTTTGACCAATGTTATTTTTATCTTTTTCATATTTATACTTTGATAAACTCTGAATAATCAGGTTGCATTTCTCAATCTCTCAACTCCTCAACAGATCAACTCCTCAACTCCTAATCAGCCATTGAACACTTTCTTCAACCCCACTGTTCTGGTCTTGGCAACATTGATCGGCTCACGCAAAAGTGCAAGCGCTTTTACTGTTGCTTTTACCACGTTGTGCGGATTAGCAGATCCTAGTGATTTGGCCAATACGTCAGTTACACCGGCTAATTCCAGTACAGCACGCATGCTTCCTCCGGCGATCACACCTGTACCATGTGCAGCAGGCTTGATCAAAACTTTAGCGGCACCTTCTTTAGCCCATTGATCGTGAGGAATGGTACCTTTCATCACTGGAACCTTGATAAGATTCTTCTTGGCATCTTCGATACCCTTGGTGATGGCTTCCTGTACTTCTTTGGCTTTACCCAAACCATGGCCAACTACGCCCGCTTCATTTCCTACTACTACGAGAGCAGAGAAACTGAATGAACGGCCACCTTTGGTGGTCTTAACAACACGGTTGATGGCTACCACCTTATCCTTCAGCTCCAGGTCGCTTGCTTTAACCTTGTTTACGTTGTACTTTGACATTTACAGTATCTATTAAGATTTTTAAAATTAAAATTTCAGTCCGCCTTCACGTGCACCATCAGCCAAAGCTTTCACACGACCATGATACAAATAACCACCGCGATCAAATTTCACTTCGGTAAGTCCAAGTTCTGATGCTTTACGGGCAATCGTTGTTCCTACCAGTTTGCTTTTCTCTCCTTTGGTTATTTTCTGAGCACTGATCTCTTTATCCTTGCTTGAAGCAGATGCGAGTGTAACCCCATTAAGGTCATCGATCAGCTGAGCGTAGATTTCAGTATTGCTTCTGAAAACAGAGAGGCGGGGTTTAACAGCAACACCAGAAACCTTGGCGCGGATATTATAACGGATCCTTTCTCTTCTTGATGATTTAGTCTTTGCGTTCATTGCTTTTTATTTATTTCCCTGATGCTGCCAGGGATCATTTTTATTTTTTATGCCAATTCGAGACTCCGGACTATCGACTCTTATTTACCAGCTGCTTTACCTGCTTTCTTCCTTACAACCTCACCTACATAACGTATACCTTTTCCTTTGTAAGGTTCCGGCTTACGGAGCCCGCGTAATTTAGCGGCCACCTGACCGATCAGTTGTTTATCGATTCCTTCCAGGGTAATGGAAGGATTCTGACCTTTTTCCTGAGCGGTAACCACTTTCAGTTCTGTAGGAACTTCGAAAACGATATTGTGAGAATAACCAAGCGCCAGGTCGAGCATATTACCCTGGTTAGCCGCTTTGAAACCTACACCGATCAATTCAAGTTTGCGTACATATCCTTCTGTAACGCCCTTCACCATATTAGATGCAAGAGAACGATACAAACCATGCAAAGCACGGTGACGGATCTGGTCTGTAGGACGGCCAAAGGTCAGTTTGCCATCAGCAATCTCTACAGTAATATCGCGATCGATCGCCTGTTTCAATTCACCTTTCTTTCCTTTCACAGTAACCACATGGTCTTTACCCAGTGTGATGGTCACTCCTTCAGGGATCACGATCGCTTGTTTACCTATACGGGACATATCAAATGTTTTAAATGTTTTCTATTCTTGTTTATCGTTACCGGTCAGCCTGATAGGTATCGGCTTAAGGGTCTTTATTTAGCCACTAGCTGCAAGCTTCTAGCCACAAGCTGCTAATGCATCATGATTAGTAAATGTAGCAGAGAACTTCTCCGCCTACATTCTGAACTTTAGCTTCCTTGTCTGTCATCACTCCTTTTGAAGTAGAGATGATAGCTACACCCAGACCATTCTTCACACGGCGAAACTCTGCCGGAGAAGCGTACTGGCGAAGACCTGGACGGCTTACTCTTTCCATGCTTTGAATAGCCGGTTGCTTAGTTGATGGATCGTATTTCAAGGCGATCTTGATCAGACCCTGCTTACTATCATCTTCAAATTTGTATTTCAGAATATAACCCTGATTGTACAGGATTTCTGTCATACGCTTCTTCAGATTGGAAGCTGGTATCTCCACGATACGATGCTGAGCCATTTGCGCGTTACGAATCCTGGTCAGGAAATCTGCGATAGGATCTGTTACCATATTTTTTGTCCTCCTACGTCCCGGAACTAACCGGGATAATTGGATTGTTTAGTTTAAAATTTATTTTATTATCTGCCGGTTATCTCAGGTTTTGTATTGACTACAGACTCAAGACTTCCGACTATTTTACCAGCTAGCTTTTTTAACTCCCGGGATCTTTCCATTCAATGCCATATCACGGAAGGCGATCCTGGATAATCCAAAGTAGCGTATGTACCCTCTTGGACGTCCGGAGATCTGACAACGGTTTTTCAAACGAACTTTCGAAGAATTCTTCGGCATTTCGTCCAGCCCTTTCCAGTCGCCGGCTTTTTTCAACGCTTCACGTTTCGTGGCGTATTGGGCAACCATTCTTTCCCTTTTTTTCTGCCTGGCTGTGATAGAGGTTTTAGCCATGTTGTATTAATTTACTTTTTTGTTTATTAGTTGTTCTTAGTCGCATTACGGAAAGGCATACCTAATTCCTTCAGCAGTTCATAGGCTTCTTCATCAGTCTGAGCGGAAGTCACAAATGTGATGTCCAGTCCGGTGATACGGTTTACTTTATCGATATCGACTTCCGGGAAAATGATCTGCTCGGTTACACCCAGCGTATAATTACCACGGCCATCGAATGCTTTTTCATTTACACCTTTAAAGTCGCGTACACGGGGCAGGGCCACTGCAACCAGACGATCAAGGAATTCGAACATCTTAACGCCACGCAGTGTTACGCGTGCGCCGATAGGCATGTTCTTACGAAGTTTGAAGTTGGAGATATCCTTTTTTGACATGGTCGCAACGGCTTTCTGACCGGTGATCATTGTCAGCTCATCCACGGCGATATCTACCAGTTTCTTATCGGAAACGGCTCCGTTTACGCCACGGTTAAGACAGATCTTCTCCAGTTTCGGAGTTTGCATTACGGATGTGTATCCGAATTTTTTTACCAGAGCAGGTACAACTTCTTTTTTGTACTTATCTGCTAATCTCGGAGTATATGTTTTCGCTGCCATTATTATTTACCTCCCTGAGTTTTTTTAGTTTTAAAAACTCTTTCTGTTTTACCATCTTTTCTTACCCGGCTAACCCTTGCTCCCGCTTTTTGAGCTGGGTCATACAACATTACATTGCTGATATGAATTGGCGCCTCTTTTTTCACGATACCACCACGCGTATTTTGCGCGGAAGGTTTGGTATGCTTGGTGATGATGTTCACACCTTCAACGATCACTTTTTGCTTTTCAAGGATCACTTCCTTCACCACACGTGGCTTGGCCATGTCCTTATCGTCGCCGGCGATGACCACCACATTGTCACCTTTACGGATCGCGAACTTGGGTTTAAATCTTGCTTTCATTTTTTTTGAGCTTTGAGCTGCGATCTTTGAGATTTGAGCCTCATCTCTGCAGCTATTCTATTTATCATTTTATTGCGGCTCGTAGCTCATGGCTCGTAGCTCGCGGCTTTCTTAAAGAACTTCCGGTGCCAGTGAAATAATTTTCATATATCCTTTATCGCGCAGTTCACGGGCCACCGGGCCGAAAATGCGTGTACCTCTTGGTTCATCAGAAGCATTAAGGATCACCACCGCGTTATCATCGAAACGGATATAAGAACCATCCTTACGACGCAGTTTGTTAGTGGTGCGAACGATCACCGCCTTGGCAACAGTACCTTTTTTGATACCACCTGCGGGCAATGCATCCTTTATAGTAACTACGATCTTATCACCAATACGGGCATAGCGCTGACCGCTATTGCCGAGTACACGGATACAAAGCACCTCTTTGGCACCACTGTTATCGGCAACATTTAAACGGCTTTCTTGCTGAATCATTTTCTTAAGCTTTGAGCTATAAGCTGCGAGCTTTGAGCTCTCAGAAATAGCATATGTTATTCAAATTATTCGTGTTACGGCTCGTAGCTCATGGATTGTAGCTCGTAGCTGCTTTCTTATTTCACTTTCTCCACCACTTCCACCAATCTCCATCTCTTCGTCTTACTCATGGGACGTGTTTCCATGATCTTAACTACATCCCCGATGCTGCACTCACTTTTATCATCGTGCGCATGGAACTTGGTAGTCTTTTTGACGAACTTACCATAGATAGGGTGCTTTACTTTTCTTTCAACCTCAACAGTGATGGTCTTGGCCATCTTGTTGCTGGTCACCACCCCAATCCTGCTTTTTCTTAAATTTCTTGCTTCCATTTTTTTTAAGCTTTTAGCTTCCGGCCTTTGGGCCTTTTTAAATTCAACATTTTCGCTTTGCCAGTAGCATTAAGCTAGTAGCGTCGGCATTTTCTTCCTGGTTATTTTAATTTGATCTCCGTTATCAAACGCGCGATATCGCGACGAAGAGAACGAATGGTCATTGGGTTTTCCAGGGGAGAAATGGCATGAGCAAACTCCAGCTTCTTCAGGCGTTGCTTATCTTCTTCGAGGCGGGCCTTCAGGTCCTGCTCGTTCATACCATGTATGCTTTTTACAAAATCAGCTTTCTTTGACATCACTTGTCGTTTTATTATTTTGATTACGCGATGACCAGGTCACGACGTATAATGAACTTTGTTTTAATAGGCAGTTTACCTGCAGCCAATGCCAGTGAGGCTTTTGCTACTGCTTCGGTAACACCATCTACTTCAAATATGATACGACCTGGTTTCACCACCGCAGCCCAGAATTCCAGGTTACCCTTACCCTTACCCATCCTAACCTCAAGCGGCTTGCGCGTGATCGGTTTATCAGGGAAAATGCGGATCCACACATTACCTTCTCTTTTCATCTCACGGGTCAGCGCCTGACGGGCCGCCTCTATCTGGCGGTCTGTGATCCAATGTGAATCAAGCGCCTTAAGTGCATATGATCCGAAGGCGATGGTAGCACCTCTTTTCGCGTCGCCTTTCATGCGACCCTTCTGCATCTTCCTGTGTTTCGTTCTTTTCGGTTGTAACATATTTTTTAAGCTTTGAGCTATGAGCTTCGAGCTTTGAGCTGAATCCTATAGCAATTAAACTCTGATTTTATTTTTACGGGCTCGTAGCTCATGGCTCGTGGCTCGCAGCCTTTCTTAATGTCTTCTCTCTCTTCCTCCACCACCACCTCTTCTGTCATCCCTGCGATCAGGACGCTCATCTCTTCTTTCTTTGCGGTCTCCACCTGTTTCGGTTTTACCACTTACGAAATTTGGATTCAGGTCACGCTTGGTCAATACTTCTCCTTTACAGATCCATACTTTGATACCGATCTTACCGTAAACAGTCAGCGCGAATACATTCGCATAATCAATATCCATACGGAACGTATGCAGGGGCACACGACCTTGTTTGAATTCTTCCGAACGGGCAATCTCAGATCCACCTAAACGACCACCCACTTTTACTTTGATTCCTTCAGCACCCATACGAAGTGCGGAAGCGATAGACATCTTGATGGCTCTTTTAAAATTGATCCTGTTCTCGATCTGGCGGGCGATCGTATCAGCTACGATCATCGCATCCAGCTCAGGACGACGGATCTCAAGAATGTTGATCTGCACATCATCTTTACTGGTAAGCTTCTTCAGCTCTTCCTTGATGCGATCTACTTCTCCACCTCCTTTACCAATGATGATACCTGGTTTGGAAGTGTGAATGGTGATGATCAGTTTACCCAATGTTCTCTCAATAACGATCTTGGAGATACCTCCCTTGTTGATACGGGCGTTAAGGTAAGTTCTGATCTTATGGTCCTCGATCAGCTTGCCAGCGTAATCTTTTTTGCTGCCATACCAGTTGGACTCCCATCCGCGGATGATGCCTAATCTGTTGCCGATCGGATTTGCTTTCTGACCCATGTTATTGGTTTATTAACTTTAGTTTTTTGATTCTTTTGTGTCTACGATCAATGTCACGTGGTTGCTACGCTTACGCACACGGTATCCACGGCCTTGAGGTGCAGGACGCATACGCTTCAGGGTACGGGCCCCGTCAACGAAAATGGTCTTGATTACCAGTGCGCTCTCATCACCACCATCATTCTTATGTTTCCAGTTGCTGATCGCGCTAAGTACCAGCTTACGAAGAGGTACAGCAGGATGTTTTGGATGGTGCTCCAATTGAGCAAGCACATGCTCCACCTTCTGACCACGGATCAGATCGGCCAGCAAGCGCATCTTGCGCGGTGAGGTCGGATAATTTCTGAGTTTAGCTACTGCTTCCATTTTTTATACGCTTTTTATTAATCTACTTTCTTACTAGAGTGTCCTCTGAACTGACGCGTTGGTGCGAATTCTCCCAACTTATGACCCACCATGAATTCCGTTACATAAACAGGGATGAACTTATTACCGTTATGCACGGCGAACGTATGCCCTACGAATTCTGGAGTGATAGTGGAACGACGGCTCCAGGTCTTCACCACAGTTTTCTTTGATTTGCCATCATTCATAGCCACCACCTTTTTATCGAGGTGAGAAGCTATATAAGGACCTTTTTTAATTGAACGTGCCATTTATCGTTGAACGTTTAGAGTTAAGAGTTTAATTTATTTAGCCAGCTTGTTTCCGTTCTTACGCTGTATGATCATCTTGTCGCTACCTTTTCCTTTGGTACGGGTCTTCAACCCTCTTGAATACTGACCGTTTCTGCTCCTTGGCTGTCCACCGGAAGCCTTACCCTCACCACCACCCATCGGGTGATCTACTGGGTTCATGGCTACACCACGGGTACGGGGACGAATACCTTTCCAACGGTTACGACCTGCCTTACCCATGCTCTGCAGACTATGATCACTATTACTTACCACACCGACCGTAGCATAGCAATTGATCAATACCTTGCGCAACTCACCACTTGGCATTTTCAGTATCGCATATTTTTCTTCTTTGTTCGTCAATTGAGCAGATGAACCAGCACTGCGGGCGATCTTACCACCCTGACCAGGTTGCATCTCGATATTATGCACATTGGTACCCAATGGCATATTTTTCATCACCAATGCATTTCCAATCTCAGGTGCTACATTATCTCCACTCATCACTTTCATTCCTACAGTAAGACCTTGTGGAGCGATGATATATCTTCTCTCACCATCACCATATTCCACCAGTGCGATAAAACAGGTACGGTTTGGATCATATTCAATTGAAAGCACGGTAGCTTCCAGGTTCTGCTTATTTCTTTTAAAATCGATCACACGATATTTCTTCTTCGCACCACCACCAATATAACGCATGGTCATACGACCAGAAGAGTTACGTCCGCCAGATCTTTTCTTTGTTTCCAGCAGCGATTGCTCAGGCACATTTGTCGTCACCTCTGCGTAAGCGTTTCCGATTCTCCAGCGAGTACCGGCCGTTACGGGTTTAAATTTTCTTAATGCCATTTTTTAAATATTCTTCGGTTTACTGTTTACAACACTTCGCGGCGGTTGATTGCCATTCTTGATGTTCTTAGTTTCAAACTAAGAACCGAATTATCAGATGTTGGAGTACAAGTCAATATTCTCTCCTACAGCTACTGTTACGAACGCTTTTTTATAAGCTGGTTTGCGACCTGAGATCACACCTGCTTTGGTAAAACGGCTTTTGTTCTTGCCGGGAACCACGCTGGTATTTACATTGGTTACATTTACACCATAGAAAGTTTCTACAGCTTTTTTGATCTCCAGCTTATTTGCCTTCCTGGCAACTTTGAATGCATAGCGACGGAGTTTCTCCTGCTGCGCATTCGCTTTCTCGGTCAGTATCGGCTTTATAAGTACTTCAGAAAGTTTCATCTTTCTATTGATTTAATCGATTTAAAATTAGTTCTCGTCTTCCCCGAAGATCTTCGCTGCACTTTCAGTAAGCACCAGCACTTCAGAATTCATGATATCATATGTGTTCATATCGCTCATCAGTGAACCCAGTACATAAGGAATGTTCTGAATTGACTTCTGCACGTTTTCATTGTATTCAGGAATAACGAAAAGCGTCTTCTTATCAGAGATATTCAGGTAACCCAGAATATCTACGAATGATTTTGTCCTAGGCGTTTCCATATTGATATCTTCCACGATCATAATGGCATTTTCTTTCGCCTTATGAGAAAGAGCGGAGATCTTAGCCAGATCTTTCACCTTACGGTTCACCTTAATATCATAACCATGTGGTTTTGGACCGAAGATGGTACCACCACCTTTATACAATGGGTTCCTGATATTACCCTTACGACTACCACCCGTACCTTTCTGGCGATGCAGTTTACGGCTGGCACCCTGTACTTCCGCACGGGTCTTCACCTTGTGCGTACCCTGGCGCTGTGCTGCGAGATATTGCTTAACGGCCAGATAGATCACGTGGTTATTAGGCTCTATTCCGAAGATTTCTTCGGGAAGCTCCACGCTGCGGCCGGTCGCTTTACCATTTGTATTTAAAACTTCTACTTTCATCTTATTGAGTTTTATCGATATCTCGTTATCCTTAGTCTGAGACTAAGGATATCACTAATTATTTTTGAATCAGTACAATTGAACCGTTATGACCGGGAACAGATCCGCTCACCAGGATATAATTCTTTTCAGAAAAGATCTTCACCACTTTCAATCCTTTGGTCTTAACACGGTCAGTACCCATACGACCCGCCATACGCATACCTTTCATTACACGACTGGCATCAGATGAGTTACCCAGTGAACCTGGTGCACGACTACGATCGTGCTGGCCATGTGATTGTCCGCCTACACCATGGAAACCATGACGCTTTACCACACCCTGGAAACCTTTACCCTTGGTAGTACCAACCACTTCCACTTTTTCACCTTCAGTGAAGATGTCAACGGTAATGGTCTCGCCAAGAGCTTTCTCGAGTGAGTAATTACGGAATTCCTTTGAAAATTTTTTGGGAGCTGTTGTAGCTTTTGCGAAGTGATTCTTTTCGGCTTTGGTAGTATGCTTGTCTGTCTTGTCTCCGAAAGAAAGCTGGAGCGCACTGTAGCCGTCCAATTCTGGTGTTTTCACCTGTGTAACTACACAGGGACCTGCCTCAATGATCGTGCAGGCTGTTTGTTTACCTGAAGGATCGAAGATGCTGGTCATCCCGATTTTTTTCCCAATAATACCTTGCATGTCTTTCTGTTTGTGCCTCAAGGTTATTGGGACAGTAATTTGTTGTTATATCTGAAGTTAAAAACTACAGATACCCAGCAAATACTTCAATCCCCGTTTAGCTGCCGACCTTTTCTTTTTGTTCAGAAGTACCGGCAGTAAACAAACCTTGAATGGCTTGTTTTATGTTGTCCCCAGTTCCAAATCTGAATCTGAGATATCAGAGCTCTTTTTTTAGTTGGAAGACCAACTAATTGAGAGATGAATAAATTTATTTTATAAGAACTTTTTCTGCAATTAACGGCTGGCTTTAAAATGCAAACTAATAACTGCTAACTATATTCTACGCTTTGATCTCTACTTCCACTCCACTTGGCAGATCCAGTTTGCTCAACGCATCTACTGTTCTGGAAGAGGATGTATAAATGTCCAGCAAACGCTTGTGCGTTGCCAACTGAAACTGCTCACGGCTCTTCTTATTCACGTGCGGCGAACGCAGCACGGTAAAGATCTTACGCCTGGTAGGCAGAGGAATAGGTCCGGTTACAACGGCACCCGTGCTGCGCACTGTTTTCACGATCTTTTCGGCTGATTTATCAACCAGATTATGATCGTAAGACTGCAATTTGATCCTGATTCGCTGAGACATAGGTGAAATACCCAATTTTCTTTGGGAGTGCAAAGGTAGGGGCGAAGGGGATTGCTTCCAAATATTGAGAGAGTTATTTTGGTTGAGCTGTTGAGCCGTTGAGAGGCTGAGCGAATACTCTGACAATCTGGGTCCACACTCAACTCCTCAACAGCTCAACCCCCTCAACCTACTCAATCTCTCAACTTGATGATCTTCAAGCTTATAGTTGCAAATCCCCCTAATTCCAAATGCTCCAACCGAAAATGATGCTCTCCACCCAACCTTATCCTCAGTTTCCTGTTCGGCGATTCATCAAAAATATACTTCGAAGGATCCCATTCATTGATCACCAGTTTATCATCAATATATAAGCGGGAGGCATCATCCCAAGTCAGGGAAATCTCATATTCACCGAGTTCAAACCGCGCCCTGGCCTCCGCAATTGTTATGAACTGCACATGTTGTTTGTTCCCTGCTTTTATTCCTCCCCACCAGGCATAATCAATCTTATCTATCGTATCGATCTTGAAAGGAACTTCGGCCGGGCCGTCCCTAAACAAAGTTCCGGCTCGTATCGGGTTAAACTTCATTGTATCCAATTCATAAAAACTAACCTTCCAGTTCATGGGCTGAAAGAATTTTCTGAATTGAAAAGTATAAACTTCCCCTGCTGCAATACTTTTGCCCAAAGGCGTAACAATTGCCTCTCCCCTGTATTCCAAATCGATCTGAATATCTGTTTTATCCGAAGCTGTTCTTTTTGCTAAAACATGGGCAGGAAATTCTCCTTCCTTCATCGTGAACTCATCTGCTCCTTTTACATTCATGATCTTCCACTCCCCTTTCGGACCCAGCAGATCAAACCGCATCCAGCCAGCACTATCCACCGGATCCGAGTTCCAGATCAATGGAGAACGATAATCGTAGGGCCCCCACTCCAGCATTCGGATGTTTTTTCTTCCTGTCATTCGCCCATTTCCTTTAAATGGATTCATGGGTTGTGGAACGCGCGGTGTTACCCATTTTTTTTCTTGGATCTCCACCCGCATCGAATCAAGCAAAGCATATTGGTTGTTAAAAATATTATCAAACCGCCGAACCGAATCAGTTCCTTTTATATCCATATCCGCACCCAATGAATTAAAACTATTTCTTGCGATCACATAATCAACGCTGCGGGTATCATGATATTTTGCATAACCCCAACCGGCTGGTTGTGATGGATTCGACCAAAGCTTGATCCCCGTCTTATCTTTCATAAAAAGATTATCAACGATGAGGTTATGCTGACCATGCTCGATGGCAATGGCTATCCGGTTATTTCCGAATTTATTATTTTCAATCCGACTCTCATAACTATAACCTCCCCAAATACCATGGTCGCAACCCATGATCCGGTTGCCCACAATAAAATTCCGACTAAAAGTAACCTCTATCCCATTCGTGGGTGCAAACGAAAAATCATTTTCTAATAGTAAATTATCATTGCACCCTCCTTTTCCTGTATCCATGGTGGTCTGTCCCGCCCAAAGAAAAAATCCATCCCCACTATGGGTGACAGAATTTTTATAAAAAGTATTATTACTGCTTTGCTCATAGATCAATATTCCCGCACTATCCTGTCCGCGATTATAAACTCCTTCGCTATGTCCCCTTACATTAAAATTGATCCGGTTAAATGAAACCTGGTTTCGGTTGCATCGATACATACCCAGCCCAATACCTGAATTAAAAGAGAAATCATTGTTATAGATATTCGCGTCATTGCATTCCATCATCATCAGGGCATTCTGTCCTTCGGTGACCTTGCAATTTTTAATAATGGCCTTATTGCATCCCCTTAAATAAAACGCCGCACCGTATCTCAACCATTCATCTTTTTCATTATGATGATAACTCATCCAATCGGAGATATCTTCCTTCTCCTGCGTACTGTTGAGGTGTTGCCGGTAATTATAACTTAGATCACAATTGTCCAGCACCAGTTCATCAACATTTCTTGCCAGCAGAGCGATCTTATACCCTCTTGCCCTTAAATTTTTTATAGTGACCTTTTTACTATCTCTGATATAAATGGCTATGCCGTAAAATGCATCAGGGTCCTTTATGTCATTACTTCCTTTAAACTCGGCGTTATTGAAATCGACCACAATATTATTTCCTGATATTTCTATTAATGCTCCAGAAGTATCCAAAGGTGCATTCAATTCATAGACCATTGATTTTATCTTCATAGACCGGTTGATCTTCATTCCGCTGCTAATCTGTTTTTCCTGACAGAAGAGTATGGTTGGTGTAAATAGCAGTATTAGAAGTATTGTTCTCTTCATGATCTGTTAAGGTAATAAAAACTAGAAACAAAAAAAGAGGCCACCGAAGCGACCTCTTATCTTAAAATTCAATTGACTTTAATTATGCATTCACATTCTTCCCCTTGATCTTCGATATCACTTCTTCAGCAATACCAGCTGGTGCAGGAGAATAATGAGAGAACTCCATGGTAGAAGACGCACGACCAGAAGACAATGAACGTAGCTGTGTTACATAACCGAACATTTCGCTCAATGGTACTTTGGCTTTGATCACCTGCGCATTGTTACGATTATCCATTCCTTCCAGCATACCACGACGACGGTTAAGGTCACCGGTCACATCACCCATGTACTGGTCGGGTGTTACCACTTCCACTTTCATAATAGGTTCCAGCAATACCGGCTTGGCCTTTCTTGCTGCTTCACGGAATCCCTGACGAGCGCAAAGCTCGAAAGACATAGAGTCGGAGTCAACAGCGTGGAATCCACCATCAAAAACACGAACCTTCAGATTAGCCACAGGATAACCTGCCAGCACACCCGTTGTCATCGCTTGCTCAAAACCTTTCTGAATAGCCGGAACAAACTCACGTGGAATGGATCCACCGAAAAGATCGTTCACGAACTGATAACGCTTATCAGGATTCTCTGCCTGCCATTCTTTATCAACAGGTCCAAGGTTGAATACGATATCTGCGAATTTACCACGACCACCGGTCTGCTTCTTCAGCGTCTCACGGTGTTCAACAGTGGCCTGGAATGCTTCTTTGTAGGCAACCTCTGGCGCACCCTGGTTTACTTCAACTTTAAATTCCCTTCTCATACGATCCACGATGATCTCCAGGTGCAATTCACCCATTCCGGAAAGAATGGTTTGTCCTGTTTCTTCATCGGTACGCACACGAAGCGTAGGATCTTCTTCTACGAGTTTGGAAATGGCCATCCCCATCTTATCTACATCGACCTGTGTCTTTGGTTCTATTGCCACTGAGATCACCGGCTCAGGAATAAACATATTCTCCAATACGATCGGATGGTCCTCATCGCAAAGCGTATCTCCGGTCTTGATTTCTTTGAAACCAACAGCTGCGCCGATATCTCCTGCTTCGATGAAGTCGATAGGGTTTTGCTTATTGGCAAACATTTTCATGATACGGCTGATCCTTTCTTTCTTACCACTTCTTACGTTCAATACATAAGAACCTGCATCCAGATGACCTGAATAGCACCGGAAGAATGCCAGACGTCCAACAAATGGATCAGTCATGATCTTAAAGGCCAGGGCCGCAAATGGTTCTTTCGAATCCGGGCGACGTTTTACGATCTCGCCAGTATCCGGTTTAATTCCTTCTACCGCTTCAATATCCATTGGTGAAGGCAGGTAACGACAAACTGCATCAAGAGCAGTCTGCACACCTTTATTCTTAAAAGAAGACCCACACATCATCGGAACAATGCTAAGGTCGATAGTTGCCTTACGAACAGCTTCATGAATTTCATCTTCAGAGATGCTTTTAGGATCATCAAAGAATTTCTCCATCAGAGTATCATCATATTCTGCTACTGCTTCAACCAGGCTCGCTCTCCACTCATTTGCTTCTTCTAACATATCCGCTGGAATTTCTACCTCATCGAAGGTCATTCCTTCAGTTTCCATATGCCAGATAACTCCTTTCATTTTGATCAGGTCAACAACACCAATAAAATCATCTTCGGCACCGATCGGAAGCTGCAGAGGTACCGCTTTGGAACCCAGCATTTCCTTTACCTGTTTTACCACCATCAGAAAGTCAGCACCTGCTCGATCCATTTTATTTACGAATCCGATACGTGGTACATTATAACGATTGGCCTGGCGCCATACAGTCTCCGACTGAGGCTCAACACCATCAACGGCAGAAAATAATGCGATCAAACCATCCAGTACACGCATGGAACGTTCTACTTCTACGGTGAAGTCAACGTGACCCGGAGTATCAATGATATTAAAATAATAATTTTTTGTATCAGGAGTAACCTTACCTAAAACGGTAGGAAAATTCCACTGACAGCTAACTGCAGCGGAAGTAATAGTAATACCTCTTTCCTTCTCTTGTTCCATCCAGTCGGTAGTAGCGGCGCCATCATGTACCTCACCGATCTTATGGATCATACCGGTATAACGAAGGATCCTCTCCGTTGTAGTGGTCTTACCCGCATCAATGTGAGCGGCAATACCAAAGTTTCTCTGAAATTTCAAGTCAGCCATGACTGTTTAATTTGTTGTTTTATTTATTAATTATTTGAGTTACGATCGATCCCGGTGTAGCGGGCTGCCTGTTGGGTAGAAAAATATCAGCCGGCAAGGTCCTTGAAAAGGAACAAAAGCTGATATAATAGTTTAGACTCTCATATACTGCCACTTGAAGAAAAAGGCAAACTCACAAACCCTACCTGCATTCCTTTCCTTAATGGCGCCGCAAAGGTAGTCAAATGTTTTCAAAAAAAAGACATAGGGAAGCCCAATTTTCCATGAGCCATGATTGTTTATAATAAGCGGGCGTTCAATCTATTAAAAAAAATGTCCCCGGGTTCGCCGGGGACATTCAAGTTAAATCTCGTAATAATTACTTCAGTTCAGTTTCTATATAGCTCAGCATAAGTTCTACACGACGGTTCTTCGTGCGTCCGGCAGCTGTCTTATTATCAGCGATTGGGGTTGTTTCACCATAACCTTTGGATTTTAACCGGCTGGCATCAACACCTTTGCTTATTATATAATTCATAACTGATGCAGCACGATTGTCACTTAGTTTCTGGTTGTATTCATCTGTACCCACCCAGTCAGTATGACCAGCAATATTCAACTTCATACCAGGATTCTGGTTCATGATGCGCGCAACTTCATTCAAACCTTTGAAGGAAGAAGGAACAAGTTTAGAACTACCAGTTACGAAGAGAATATTTTTTGCAGCTACTTCTACTTTCCTGCGAATAGTATCAGGTATAATCGGGCAACCATAATTCTCTTTCACTCCCGGAATTGTAGGACATCTGTCTTCTTCGTCATTCACGCCATCCCCATCCGTATCAGGAATTGGGCAACCCTGGTAACGGGCCACACCAGGAACCGTAGGACATTTAT
Source organism: Chitinophagaceae bacterium (assembly GCA_043742885.1). GTDB lineage: Bacteria > Bacteroidota > Bacteroidia > Chitinophagales > Chitinophagaceae > JJ008. The sequence continues at coordinate 21,634 of JAYTXP010000206.1, forward strand.
CTTCTTCATCATTAATACCATCTTTATCTGTATCAGGAATAGGACAACCCTGGTAACGGGCCAGACCCGGTACGGTAGGACATTTGTCTTCTTCATCATTGATACCATCTTTATCTGTATCAGGAATAGGACAACCCTGGTAACGGGCCAGACCTGGCACAAAAGGACATTTATCAAGGCTATCGATGATGCCATCACCATCAGAATCTTTTGGAGCAGGAGGAGGAGGAGGAGGAACCACTTTAATTGGTTCTTTCTTCTTACCAACTCTTGCAGCTATACCCAGACTATGCTGGAAATGATAATTAGCGGTTTCTGTAGTTACAGGAACGCGATAGCTGGAATTGATGAAGAGATGGAAATCATCCCAGAAATTTACTTTTAAACCCACGCCAAGCGGCATGAAGGCTCCGTAATATTTACCATATTTATGAGCGCCTACACCCAGACTCAGATAAGGCTGAACCCAATACTTTTCAGTGGTCATTTTAAGATTGACGGCAGCTGTTCCTTCCAGCAGGAAACGATCGCTGTTGAAGGTCTTGTTAGGGAAAGGATACTGGCAGAATGTACCACCTAATGACATGGCTACATCTACGTGTTTACGGATTCCCTTAAAATAATTAAACGCAAGTCCCGGATCCATCTGGCCAAACTTGGCCATACGATGGCTGCTTAAAACCTGGTTTAAAGAGCTGGTGCGTATGCGGGAGGCGCTAATGAAATCGTTCAGGAAAAAACTGAAACCTACAGCCTTAGGTCTTATTTCATCACTTTGCCCGTAGCTCGCTGGTACAAGCAGATACAGTGCAATTAATGCAGACAGGATCTTCTTCATAAAGAAATTAGTTTGGTTTTAAACGTAACAAAAATAACGGGTAAGTTCAATATCCGAAAATAAATTATTTACTTATTATTCATCGGGTTAAAGCATGTCAACAACCCCTTCAGGTTGTGGAAAAGCCCATTAATTGCGGTTATTTGCGGCTAAAATAGTTTTGGCGGAGCATTTTATCGTCTCCGTACACATCGTCATAGAAAAGTATACGGCCATCTTGCCCTTCGCAGGTAAGATAGCGGATAAAGATGGGAATCCGCGATTTCAGGGCTAATTGTCTTTTTTCTTTTTTATTCAACCAGCTGTTCACTGAATCTTTTCTGGAAATACCAGAAAGTAAACTGTCTTTCAGCAATAGATATGAAAGCAACTCTCTCCATTGCTGTACGCGCACACAACCATGACTAAGATTACGCATTGCATTCCCAAAAAGATAACGCTGATTGGTATCATGCAGGTAGACCGCATATTTATTATCAAAATAAAATTTGATAATGCCCAGTGCATTCGCATCACCGCTACCCTGCACAACTTTATAGGGAATGGATTTATTGTATTTGGTCCAGTCAACGGTATAAGGATCTACTTCATCTCCTTTACTATCCAGCAGACTGAATCCTTTTTTTGCCAGGTAACCAGGATTCTTTTTTACTGCAGGAAGAATTTCTTTCAGAATGATACTTGGAGGCGGAACCCATTGGGGATAGGTGATCAATGCTGATAGCGCACTGGTAAGCATAGGTGTTCTTGTCAATGGTTTTCCTGTTACGACACGGGAGATGAATTTTTGTTTTCCATTTTCCATTACACGAAGGAAATTGGAAGAAGCGTTTACCCAGATATAATTTCCGGGCATGTTTGCCGGCAATTTTTTGTATTTATCCATACTAATGGCAATACGATCAAATTTTTCACGATCATCTAAATTCAGCATACGAATGGTTCCCGTTCCTGCTTTTCCATCCACAGTAATATCATGATCCTTTTGAAATTCTTTAACAGCTATAGAAAGCTGTAGCGAATCCAACTGTATACTATCCTGTTTAACTAACCCTAATTCCAATAATCTTTTTTGAAGCAGTTTATTAAATGCGGGTATATCCTTTATGCTGGCTGGGACCCTGGTTATTTCAATAAATCGCGCATTCGATAAAAAACCAGGAATACCAGCTTTCAATTGCTGGTAGCCATTTTCTTCCGGCTCCAGCGATGCAATAAAGGAAGTTATTGAATCCGCATTCCGACTTTGAAGAAAGGCGCTATAATAATCTGCATTATTCAGTAGTGAATCTTTATTCAGGGAAACACTGTCGCCGGGAAGTCTTCCCAATTTTACATCGTGCACAAAATGCAGCCAGCCATCAGTGAATAAAAGATCGGCCCCTGCCCAAAGAGAAGGATCATGTTGTTTATTTTTTCCCAGGCTATCCGCGCTAATTTCATTCCGAATTTTTTGCAACGCAGAAAAATGATAATCATCGGGAAATAATCCCAGCAGTCGGCAATTGGTTAACTGAAGAAAAAAACTATCAGCGCAACGGATCCATTGTCCACTATCCGACCAGGCAAGTGCATTATGGTTATTATTATATACATAGCGAATAGCCTCCTGCTGATAAAAATTGCTGTCATTTTTTTCAAGGCTTTGCTTTAGCAGGTGACTAGCTCTTTCATTTATTTCATTCAGTGAAACAGAAGGAACATGTTCTTCCTTTTTAGGAGAATTGCAGCCAGCAACCCATAGAAGAACTATGGCCACTGGCAGGTAGAGGCGGTAGTATTGGTTGCACATGGATGAGGTTTAAACTTACATTCGCTTATGAACAAAATACAGAATCCCCCGCTCATCCTGCTAATAGGCCTGTTTATTTTTTCAACATCATATTCTTCCCAGGCGCAGGATAGTCTGAAAATGCCCCTTGTTACATCGAATATGGAGGATTATCACCGGCAGGTAGCATCAACTCCGGGTAAGGAAATGATAGAGCCAGGAACCATTATACCAGATTTGGTCTTTGACATACGTTATGCAAGTCTGAATAATTTCATGCACAGATACATGTATGCAAAAGGTAGCTATCGCTGTTTTTTGAGAAGAGATGCGGCAATGTCATTGAAAAAAGTGCAGGACCTGTTACATGAAATGAGTTATAGTTTAAAAATTTTTGACGCATATCGGCCTTATTCGGTGACGGTAAAATTTTGGGAGCTGATAAAAGATGAAAGGTATGTGGCAAATCCAGCGAAGGGAAGTGGACATAACCGCGGCGTGGCGGTGGATCTGACCATAATTGAATCAGCAACTGGCAAGGAACTGGACATGGGAACCGGTTTTGACAATTTCACTGATACGGCGCATCATGATTTTAAGGATCTGCCAGAGTCCATATTAAAAAACAGGAATCTGCTAAGACAAACCATGGAGCAGGCAGGATTTAAAGCGCTTGAAACAGAATGGTGGCATTATTCATTACCAGCAGCGGCAAATTATGAATTGCTGGATCTGCCATTCAAAAAATTAAGGAAAAGATTATAGAGAATTTACTTCAATAACAGCATCCAGGTTAATAGGTCCATAGACATGTGGAAAGCTGTCATGTGTAGATGGTGACCATTCAAATACCCAGCGTGAAGTTAATTTATCTGTATCAATAGTTAGTCGTACCAGATCGGTCTGTCCGGAGAAATAACGTTGCAATACGCCAGCCACCTGTTCTTGTTGTGAACAATGAATAAAACCTTCGGCACTGAGAGCATGATGCGTGTAGGCTCCGTTTTTCTGTGCTTCTTGCCAGTCGCTTCGTTTTGTAACATGAAATATAATGGGCATATAGCTTACTTTAAATTTTAAAAAAATAAATCCTGACTTACAAGATTCTTCCGAGTTTCTGTTCCAACATCAGCAGATCTGCCAATACAATTGCTGTGGCCGCCTCTAACACTACTGGCACGCGCAATGCAATACAAAGGTCATGTCGGCCCTTGACGGAAATGGTTTCTACCTTTCCTGTTTCCCAGTTCAAACTATTTTGCTCTTTGGGTGTGGAAGAAGTGGGTTTTACCGCTACGCGGAATACCAGCTCATTATTATTCGTGATTCCGCCTACCACTCCACCGGCATGGTTGCTAACCGTTTCTCCTTCATTATTTTTTATCGCATCATTATGTTCACTTCCAAACATTCTGGCTGCTGCAAAACCGGTTCCAAATTCAATACCCCTGATCGCAGGGAGCGCAAATACCATATGCGCCATTACCGACTCTACAGAATCAAAAAATGGTTCGCCCAGTCCTGCAGGTAACCCACTGACCCTGCATTCTACAATACCACCAATGGTATCTTTCGCGTCGATTGCTTTTTGTAATCCGGTTTCAATAATTTTCTCCCCTCCTATTTCAAGTAAAGAAGATCTTACCTCTCCTGCTCCGGCAAGTTTCAATATTTTTTTTGCGATCACCCCTGCTGCTACCAGGGCCACTGTCAACCTTCCACTGAAATGTCCGCTGCCCCGGTAATCTTCAAAACCTCCGAATTTTTTTCGCGCAACCCAATCGGCATGACCAGGTCTTGGTATGCTTCGCTGCTTTTCATAATCACTGCTGCGGATATTTTTATTTTCAAATAAAATGGTGATGGGAGCTCCTGTAGTATGACCATTGAATAGTCCACTCTTATAAATAGGCATATCTTCTTCCTGCCTTGGTGTTGTGCCTTTTTGTTGTCCGCCCTTTCTTCTCTCCAGATCGGAAAGAAAATCATCAACAGTTAATGGCAATCCGGCAGGACAACCATCCACGACGATCCCTACGGATTCACCATGTGATTCGCCGAAAATATTTACGCGAAAAATTCTTCCAAAACTATTCATGCCATTTGATCTTGTTGCTT
>JAYTXP010000207.1:0-8870 GCA_043742885.1 Chitinophagaceae bacterium
TGATAATATTGGCAAGGTCAGTATTATTCCGCAGGACTTGGGTCGCGTGATCCTTAACCTGATCAATAATGCTTTTTATGCCGTTTCCGAAAAAGCAAAACAGAACTTGCCGGGTTATGAACCGACCGTATCCATCAGCAGTAAAAAGTTACCTGGTAAGGTGGAGATAAGCGTTTCTGACAATGGGAATGGTATTCCTCCAAAAGTTCTGGATAAGATCTTTCAGCCTTTCTTTACTACCAAACCCACGGGGCAGGGAACAGGCCTGGGTTTGAGCTTGAGTTATGATATTGTAACGAAAGGACATGGGGGGGAATTGAAGGTGGAAACGAAGGAAGGAGAAGGAACTGAATTTGTGGTGGAATTACCTGTAAACAAATAGGATAATGAAAAAAAACTTATGGATCTTCCTTTTCTGCTTTTTGTCCCAGAAAGCGACTGCACAGGTCTATCTGGACTATCAGCAACTCAACATTGATAGTTTGAAGAACGAACTATCCATAAGCAGGGTCGATACAAATAAAGTTCTATCAATGGTAGAACTGGCTAACCAATATAAATATGCTAATGCTGATTCTGCATTATTCTATGCGCAGAATGCATTAATTCTGTCACGGCAAATAAAATTTCCCGAAGGGGAATTCAAATCACTTTTTATGATGGGGTTTGCATTTTCATTGGCTAGCAATCAATCCAGGGCCCTTGAATTGGAGTTGAGGGCTTTAAGGATCTCGGAGAAATATAATTTTACAATAGGCCGTGGGCAGGTTCTTAGCAGGCTTGGGGTTGTATACAGGGGAACAAAAGATTACCACCGTGCATTGTTTTATTTTAAACAATCAAAGCAGCTCTTCGACTCCTTGCATAATTACTACATGGCGGTAATGCCCGAAGTACAATTGGGAAGGACATATTATTCAATGCATCAGCCAGACTCTGCCTTATATTTTTGCCTTATGGCAGATAAAAATATCAAGCGTTATCGTGCTGAATATATGAGTTGTCTGAATTTAATACCACTAGCTAGGCTACAAAGAGATAAAGGAAATGTACAGATTGCGCTCAATTATTATAAACAAAGTTTGTTAGCGGGCTATTCAAGAGGTCAATATATTTTTACTTATTCAGCAAACCTTGAAATGGCGAAGATATATGAAAAGGCAGGTCAGGCTGATTCGTGTATCTATTATGCACAAAGGGCACTTGATGATGCGCAAAAAAATTCTGGTGGCGATCCAGTTGCTGAAGCAAGTCTGTATTTGTCTTCCTTATATGAAAAAAGCAACCCGTCCCTGGCGCTTCAATACCAAAAAATGGCCGTTGAAGCCTTAAAAAAAATGAACAGCTTTGGAAATCTGAATGTCATCCAAAACCTTGCTGCATTTGATGAAGACGAACGGCATTACGAATCAGATATAAGACAGGCAGCCTATCGAAATCGTGTAAGACAGTATGCATTGGTGGCTGGGTTAGGGGTGTTCCTTTTGATTGCGTTTTTTCTTTACCGTAATAACAGGCAGAAACAAATTGCAAATGACCTATTGCATCAGCAGAAGGAAGAAATACATGCACAAAAATTAATAGCTGAAAAAACGCTATCGGAATTAAAATCCACCCAAACCCAACTTATCCAATCGGAAAAAATGGCCAGTTTGGGTGAACTTACTGCAGGCATTGCCCATGAAATCCAAAACCCTTTAAACTTCATGAATAATTTTTCTGACGTAAATAAGGAGTTGCTGGAGGAGATGAAGGAAGAGCTGGATAAAGGAAATACACCTGAAGCAAAATCAATTGCAGATGATGTTATTCAGAATGAAGAAAAAATTAATCACCATGGCAAAAGAGCCGATGCCATTGTAAAAGGCATGTTGCAGCATTCAAGAAGTGGGAATGGTATAAAAGAACCAACCGATATCAATGCCTTATGCGATGAGTATTTGCGATTAAGTTATCATGGCCTGCGGGCAAAAGACAAGTCATTTAATGCCACCATGAAAACAGATTTTGATGCAGCGATAGGAAACATTAATATCATTCCACAGGATATTGGCAGGGTTATTTTGAATTTATTGACAAATGCATTCTATGCTTGTACTGAGCGAAGCCGAAGTGCCGTTTCCGCCAAAGCCTCAGCGAACGCGGATCCCGGGTATGAACCAACCGTATCCATCAGTACCAAAAAAATAAAGGATAAGGTGGAGATAAAAGTTTCTGACAATGGCAACGGCATTCCTGCCAAAGTACTGGATAAGATCTTTCAGCCTTTCTTTACTACCAAACCGGCGGGAGAGGGCACGGGATTGGGATTATCGTTGAGTTATGATATTGTAACAAGAGGACATGGTGGAGAGTTGAAAGTGGATACCAAAGAGGGAGAAGGCACTACATTTACCATTTTAATACCCAGCTAAGCATGCAACATACCTGTAGATCTATTTGTTTTCTTTTGCTAACTACTTTTCTGCTGGCAGCGCCCCAAACCCTGAAGGCGCAATTGACCCCGGCCGATTCTATCCATTACTGGCTTGATAAAAGTATAAGAGCAGACAGGGTAGATACAGCTGATTTCAATAAGGGGACCCGCATCTTAAATGTGCTTCCTCTTACTGATTCACTGATCAGTATTTTTGAGAAAAAGGCCAGCCGCTTTCAAACCGGAATTGAAGGATACTGGCGCTACCGTATATTATTGACCCTTTTTCAAAATCTGAGCTCTACGCGAATGGATAAAGCCATTGAATTTGGCAGAAGAATTTATTCGGAAACGGAATCATTAAAAGGCCCACATAGTCCGCACATAAGAAGTGCATTCCTGAAACAGCTTCGCCTTCCTTATCGAAATTCCACTCATTTGCAGGAAGGATTTGCATTCTTCACTGAAAAATTGAAACAATTCCGTGAAAAAAATGATAGTGCAGGTTTGGCAGATTGTTATTACACCTTAGGTGGATTTTATCGCACCATTGGCCTCCTGGACCAGGCGATATATAATTCTAAAAAAAGTAAATTATATATGGATTCGGTTCATAGCAATGAATCTGCTTTTGGAGGCTTCACCTATCCCAACGGCCGATTTTCCTATATTAATTCCGACCTGATCACTGGTCTTTATCAACTACAAATAGGAGAATACGATGCGGCCATACCGAACTTCCGGCTTGTTCTGCAGTATTTTAATAGGGTAGAAATAGGTGCATTCAGCAATGTAGGCTCCTTACTTGGACAAGCCCTGATGAATCAGGGCCGTACAGATAGTGTGGTGTATTTCATCACCATTGCTTTAAATGATGCAAGAAATAATTTGACAAAAGATTTTGAAGCTTTTCCATTGCAGCTCCTCGCGGAATACAGAACCAGCGAAGGGAATACTAAAGCTGCAGATTCATTGCTTGATATTTGCGACAGGTTAATCAATGATAACCAGTTGCCGGTAACTCCACCCGCAGGAGTAATAGACCCGGATTATTACCGCGCTTTGGTGCGCGCAAAACAGAACAATCTTCCAGAGGCGATTAAATTTATGGAGAAGGATATCATAAGGCTCAATAATAACAGGCTATATATTCTTCGTGACCTGCGGCTAATGGCAAAATGGTACCATGAGATCAATCAGCCTGTTGAGGAGGCCGCTACTTATCGGCGTTTTATGGGTTTACAAGATAGCCTGCTGGCCGACCAGTCAAAGTTCCGTACCCTCAGCTTTGAAGCCGAGCAGGAAATGGATGGCAAAGAATATTCCATTTCGCGTTTGCAAAGCGCCAATAAGATCTCTACCCTTACACGCAATTTCTCTATCGGCATGGCGATTTTGCTGCTGGTGCTTGCAGCCGGATTTTACCAGAGGTTTCGCTTTAAGCATCGCGCCAACCTGGCACTGGAGATCGCGCTGGCCGATCTGAAGACAACACAGGCACAACTGGTACAATCGGAAAAAATGGCTTCGCTGGGAGAACTTACTGCCGGTATTGCCCATGAAATTCAAAATCCATTAAACTTCGTAAATAATTTTTCTGAAGTAAATAAAGAGCTGGCGGATGAATTGGAAGAGGAGATCAATAAAGGGAATTATACCGAGGCAAAAGCTATCGCAAAAGCTATTAAGGATAATGAAGAAAAAATAAATCACCATGGCAAAAGAGCCGACGCTATTGTAAAAGGAATGTTGCAGCATTCAAGAAGCAGTAATGGATTAAAAGAACCAACAGACATCAATGCCTTATGTGATGAATATTTAAGATTGAGTTATCATGGACTACGAGCGAAGGATAAATCTTTCAATGCCACTTTGAAAACTGATTTTGACCCTGCTATTGGCGATATTAAAATAATATCGCAGGATATTGGAAGGGTCATTTTGAATTTGCTCACTAATGCGTTTTATGTAGTGGATGAAAAAAGAAAAATGAATTTGCCAGGTTATGATCCCACTGTTTCAATCGTCACAAAAAAAATGAAGGATAAGGTAGAGATAATGGTTTCTGATAATGGAAATGGAATTCCTCAAAAAATAATGGATAAAATATTTCAGCCATTCTTCACCACAAAGCCAACCGGGCAGGGAACCGGACTTGGATTAAGTTTAAGTTATGATATAATTTCAAAGAGTCATGGAGGCGAATTGAGCGTTCAAACAAAAGAAGGGGAGGGTACTACAATTAAAATTAGCCTACCGGCTTAAAAATAATATTTTTTGTAACGGTCTGTAAAAATAAAATGGAGATGGATGCTGCAAAACTCAGGCAACAACAGGAACCTTTAAAGGAGAAATATAGGGCCGATCCCGGTGCTGCCCTTATTACACTAAAGGCAACATCAAGAGTTGGTGAAGGAATCACGTGTAAAATTGAAACCGGGAAAAGTATTCGAGAGGCCGGACTTCATCCGGCCACGGGAGGTGATGGATCATCCCTTTGCTCCGGAGACATGCTTCTGGAAGCGCTGGCTGCCTGTGCAGGGGTTACACTAAAAGCAGTAGCAACGGCGATTGAATTTGACCTGAAAGATGCGCAGATACATACGGAGGGCGATCTTGACTTCAGAGGAACGCTTTCTGTTGATAAATTAGCCCCTGTTGGTTTTAAAGCGATACGCCTCCGCTTTCAACTGATTACGGATGAGGCTCCAGATAAAATAGCTACTCTGATAAGGCTAACGGAAAGGTATTGCGTGGTCTATCAAACGCTTAGAAATTCCAACCTAATTGATGTTTCCATTTCTTAATAAAATCGTATATTAAATGTTTTAATTTAAACGCTCAGTCTATGCCGAAATTTATTATTGAGAGAAGTGTTCCAGGTGCCGGTAACCTCTCAGCCGAAGATCTGAAAAATATTTCTAAAAAATCAAGAGCAGTTTTATGTACGCTGGGTACCGATATACAATGGATCCACAGTTATCTGACCGGCGATAAAATATTTTGTATTTACCTGGCACCTACTGAAGACCTGATCCGGGAGCATGCAAGGCTGGCAGGCCTCCCTATTGATAATATTACAGAGATCGCAGGTATTATCGATCCCTACACAGCAGAATAAATCTTCATTTTTTCTCGGCCTAAATCGAATTTTCGGATAATTGTTCTGATCCGGGAATGAGCCTTTTAAGAAGACGAGTAAATGGTTTTGGTCAATAGTTGGCTGATCCCTATCAATTAATTAAATTGGATAGCCATGGACAGTCAACAGGAACAAAAGCTTCGGGAGATAATTGCCGATCAGGAGGATCAGCTTGCCATCCAGTCCCTGGAACTCAAACAAAAAAACCGTCTGCTGGAAATAGAAGCGGCCCTGGAAAAGATCAGGGTGAAAGCAACTGCTATGCGGGTGAGTTCTGAACTGGCCGAGACCTCGGCTATCTTCCTTCATGAATTAAACGAATTGAATATAAATGCCCTTCGCATCGGCGTGGGAATTTTTGATGAGGATATAGATGCTATGGAAATTTGGCTGACCACCTATTCCGACACTAAAGAGGTAATGCGTATTCTTGATTATGTCAACCTGCATATTCACCCTGTATTTGAAAATATTATTCCTGCAAGAAAGGAAAATAAACCTTACGCACTAACTATTCTGGAAGGAGAAGAAGTAAAAAAGTACTACCGTACCATGTCAACATATATTTCCCTGCCAGCACAGCAGCATTATAATGCCACGGAATATTATTATTCTTTCTTTTTTAAGGAAGGCGCTATTAATGTTACCTCGAATCAGATGTTGAGTAAGGAGGAATGCCATATCATAATCCGGTTCACCAAAGTGTTCGGGCTGATCTATACAAGATTTCTGGATCTGCAAAAAGCAGAGGCAAGAGCCAAAGATATTTTGAAGCAAACTTCACTTGACAGGGTAAGGGGGCAAATTGCCAGTATGCGATCAATGGATGATCTCAACAGGATCACACCACTTATCTGGAGCGAACTAAAAACGCTTGGCGTTCCTTTTATACGTTGTGGGGTTTTAATTATAGATGAGGAGCGGCAAATTGTACAGATGTACTTATCCGCCCCTGATGGCCATTCACTGGGATTATTAAACCTTCCTTTTGATGCAAATACACTAACCAAAAATTTAATTGAATACTGGAAGAATAATTTGGTTTACCGGCAACACTGGACCGGTGAAGATTTTAGCAACTGGATCCAATCTATGCTTGAATACGGCCAGATCCTGAACAAAGAAACCTATCAGAATGCGACCAATCCACTGGAATCACTGGATCTTCATTTTACGCCTTTCACCCAGGGAATGTTGTACATAGGCAATACAAGTCAGCTTACGGATGAAGAAATTGAACTGGCCGGCTCCCTGGCAGAAGCATTTGCCATTGCCTATGCTCGCTATGAAGATTTTATTAAACTTGAAAATGCCAAGCAAATTGTGGAATCCGCCTTGATGGAACTTAAAGCCACCCAGACACAACTTATTCATTCTGAGAAAATGGCTTCTCTTGGAGAAATGACCTCAGGTATTGCACACGAGATTCAGAACCCCTTGAATTTTGTCAATAATTTTTCAGAATTAAATAATGAACTTATTGATGAACTTATGCAGGAAACATATAAGGAAAACTGGGAAGAAGTAAAGCAAATTGTATACAATATAAAGGAGAATGAGAATAAAATAAATTTCCATGGCAAAAGGGCAGATGCAATTGTGAAATCCATGCTCCAACATTCAAGAAGCAGTACCGGAGTAAAGGAGCCAGCTGATATTAATGCACTCTGTGATGAATACCTCCGGCTCAGCTATCATGGATTAAGGGCTAAAGACAAATCATTTAATGCGATTATGAAAACCGATTTTGATCCTTCAGCCGGACCTGTCAATATAATTCCGCAAGATATCGGAAGGGTAATACTGAACCTGATCAACAATGCATTTTATGCCGTGGGTGATAGAAAAAAGCAACTAGCGGAGGGCTATGAACCCACTGTAACAGTCAGTACAAAGAAATTCGTTGATACAGTAGAGATCAGAGTTGCTGACAATGGTAGCGGCATTCCGAAAAATGTAGTAGATAAAATATTCCAGCCTTTCTTTACCACTAAGCCAACGGGTCAGGGAACAGGGCTTGGTCTTTCATTAAGCTACGATATCATTAAAAAGGGCCATGGCGGCGAAATAAAGGTGGAAACAAAGGAAGGGGAAGGGACATCATTTATTATATTTATCCCTATTCCATGAGACGCCTGTTTTTTATTATAATATTGTTGTCAACTCAATTGTTGAGCCATTCCCAGACTCCGATCATGGATAGTTTGAAGAAGGTGGTTGCCGAACATCCCGCGAAGGATACTATAAGGATTAATCAGTTGAATGCACTTGGTTTTGAAGCACGCAAAAGCACTTCTCAGCTGTCTTATGAGGCCTATATAGAGGCACTTGAGCTGTCTCGCTCCCTTCATTACCGAAAAGGTGAAGGTATTGCCCTGCTGGGCCTTGGTTTCTATTACAGGTTCATTGGCGATAACAAATTGGGTTTGGACTACACCCTTCAATCAATTCCAGTCTTCCAGGAATTAAAAGATACACTTCAGGAAATTGCCGCATATTATAATCTAACCACCTCTTATACCCGTACTGCCAATTTTGAAATGGCACTAAAATATGGACTGGAAGGACTAAGGTTGTCGGAGCTAACCAAAAACCCAAAATGGCTGGTGCTGTCTAATTACCAGCTGGGAAACCTTTTCATGGATATAAAAGATTTGGAAAAGGGAGAGATAGCCTTTAAAAAGAGTCTTCATCAGGCGGAAATGGCCAATGACATTGATGGAATGACCCATGCCTATGGAGGTTTTGGATGGGTATATGATGAAAAAAAAATGTGGGACTCTTCTATATATTTCTATATTAAACAATTTGAATTTTCGAAGAAGATGAATGACCCCCGGGGGATGCTTCAAAATGAACTTGACATTGTCAACATACAGTGTAAGGCGCAGCAATATGATAAAGTTTTCAGCAGGATATATTACCTCATGGCGAAATTCCAGGAGTATGGTCAGATCGGTTATTTACCGCCCGTTTATACCGTATTGGCGCAGACCCATCTCAATACCGGCCATCCTGATAGTACCATCTTTTATGCGAATAAAGCGATAAGCGCCACCAAAAAAAGCGGCAGGGTGGTGAGCTTTGGGTTTCTGATGAGGACCATGGCTGAGGCATATGCGAAGAAGAATGATTTTACGAATGCCTTTGAATACCAGCAACGTTATACGAATTATATGGACAGCCTGAATCTGAGTGATGCCGTGAAAAGATTTGCTGCCCTGCAATATTCATTTGAACTGGATAAAAAGGAATCGCAGATCAGCCTCCTTAAAAAGAATGAAGAACTAACGGCCAGGCAAAACCGCCAGC
>JAYTXP010000208.1:0-7481 GCA_043742885.1 Chitinophagaceae bacterium
GCCGTCAGCAATTCAAAAGAATAAAATTCAGGTTCCAGGTTATTGGCCAGTATTTTTTCAAAAGCATTTTCTTCTGTATTCATTACCATGATGGGTAATCGTATTCCTGATTTCCGAAGTTCCACCCCTTCATCAGCGTAGGCCACGCCCAGATAATCTGCTTTATGATATTGAAGAATAGCCGAAATTTCCGAACCACCACTTCCATAAGCGAATGCTTTTACCATGGCCATGATCTTTGTGGCAGGGTCTAACCTCGATTGATAGGCTTTGAGATTATACGCAATAGAAGAAAGATCTATCTCAAGAACCGTTTGATGTGCTTTCAATTCCAGTAACTGCACGATCCGTTCAAATTCAAATAACCGGGCACCTTTTACCAATATATTTTCTTCCTTGAAATGAGAAGAAAGGAAATCTTCGAGAAAGACTTCGGTGCTTTCATACGTCTGCAGCACTAATTCAATATTCCCCAGATATTTCATCCAGTGACTGATACGCGGTCCAATAGCAATAAGTCGGGATACGCCGTGCTTTTCAAGTTTATCCAACACCGATTGATAAAGCGCTCCATCTGAGGCAGAGCTTTGCAAAAAATCAGATAGGATCACAGTCTTTTTTTCATAGCCCGTTTGTTGTGACTGAAAATTCAGAGCGATATCCAGTGAATCAGGATCCGCACTATAACTATCATTGATCAGGGTGCAATTATTAATTCCTTTTTTCAATTCAAGTCGCATATTCACCGCCACCAGTTTACTCATTCTCTCCTGAATTTGTATTTGATCAAATTCAAGCATGAGCAGCAGTCGCCAGCAAAGAATTGCATTATCAACAGAGGCCTCATCCGTAAATGGAATTCGGATGGCCATTGTTCCCATTGTTCTATTTGGATCTTCTGCGGTTATTGTCGTGAAATGTTCCTCTCTTTCTATTGAATCGATCTTAAGCAGTGGGGGTTCTACTGCATGACGAAAAAGTAATCTCTTTTCAGCGCCTTTCTCTTCCATCGAAGAAAATCCTTCACTATGTGCTTCACCTAAACTGGTAAGTACGGCAATAGTTGGTTTAATGATTCGCTCCAGTTTTTCCATTTCCCCCTTCTTAGATATTCCTGCCTCAAAGATCGCAAGCTGATGTTGTTCATTCATCAGCCATACACTAAGCGGAACCCCCAATTGTGAATTATAACTGCGGGGGCTTCTTACAATAGAAAGATCTTCATGCATCAATTGATACAGCCATTCTTTTACAACGGTCTTTCCATTACTACCCGTTATTCCGATAACAGGTATGTCGAATCGGCTACGATGAAATGCAGCAAGCTCCTGAATAGCAGTAAGTGTATTTTTTACAATAAGGAAATTAGCGCCCGGATATTCCCCTGGATCCACTTCTTCTGAGATCACGAAATTTCGCAGCCCGGTATTATATGCTTCCGAAATAAATTGATGCCCATTCCTTCTTTCGCCCTTCAGTGCAAAGAATAAGGAATGAGAAGGCGCATAGATACGCCTGCTATCTGTAAGCAGATGCTGTATCTCTTCCTCATGGTCAAGATGAACCCTGGCAGAAATAACAGAGGCAATATGGGTCAGTTTGTAGATCAACTTTATCAGGAATTTGGAGTATCCGGGGGCGAACCTTTTTTCGGTGTATAAATTGAATAAATAATAGAACCGGTAATACAAAAAACAATCATCCCGAGCGAAATGATCACCTGATGGGTCTGGTCAGGTACCAATTGATCCACCCATTTTTCCGCCAGCATTTTTACGCCAATGAAAACAAGTACAATGGCAATACCTTGCTGGAGATAATCAAATTTGCTTACCGCGCTTCTTAATAAAAAGAAAAGAGAACGAAGTCCAAGCACGGCAAAAATATTAGATGTATAGATCACCATTTTATCCTGTGAGATACCCATGATCGCCGGAATAGAATCTAATGCAAATACCAGGTCGATAAAGGCCAGCATGATCACGACTACAAAAAGAGTGGTATATAATTTTTTGCCATTTTCTACCACCCATAATTTTCCATTCCCGTCATGCGGCGCTATTGGGAAAATGCGACTGATAAATTTATACACCTTACTCTCGTGTGGCTCAAACTCCTCATCATCTGTTGCCATAAACATTTTAATTCCGGTGTATAATAGAAAGGCACCAAATACATATAATATTTCATGAAACCGATTTACCAGCGCCACTCCTACTGTAATAAAGATAACCCGGAAAATTACCGCCATAAGAATACCGATCAGCAGTACCCGGCCATAGTGTTTTTCTTTTACGGCAAATGAGGTGAAAATAACGATAAATACAAAAATATTGTCGACACTCAGGCTCCATTCCATCAGGTAGCCGCTTATATATTGCAGCGCAAGTTCATGACCTTCATAAAACCACATGAATACAAAAAATCCCAGAGCAAGTATTACCCAGAAAAGGGTTTGATAAAGGGCTTGTTTGATCGTGATTTTCTTCCCTTTTTTACTTAATAACCCCAGATCAAAAAGCAATGCCAATACTAACACAACGCCGAAAACAATATAAGTCACCTGATCCTTAGACATATAGGCAAAGATAATGATTAAGATTAGTGCATAGGTGAATAGGTGAATAGGTGAATACCTGCCTGCCGGCAGGCAGGTATTCACCTATTATATTCCGTATTTCCTTCTCGTCAATTCCTGATAAACCCATCCGCATACTATCACAAACAATAAAGGCACAAGAATATTGATCAGTTGCCATTTCAATTTTTGAGCGGCGATTTTTCTTGTATCGAGCTGACGAAGGACGATCTCTTTATTTCGGATTTTGCTGATATCGGGATTTGAAACCAGGTATTCCATTGAACTCAGCAGGAACTGCCGGTTTGCAACTGGTATAAACCGATTCGCGTTTTCTGAATTCTTCAGTGATTCGGTATAAGTAAATTTATTCCAACCCATAGGTATAGGCTCTGGCGCTCCCTGTGGGCCATTTGGAAAAATAAAATCATTGAGCACTATATCTCCATCAGCTGCAATTATGATCCTGTTATTTTCAGAATGATCACGGTAGCTATCACCGGCTGCGCTCATACTATCCATTCTCGCCTTACCCACGCGATTTCTATATAATGAAATAAATTCTCCTTCTGCGAGCATGGCTACAGGAATAGCATTACGTCTGAATTTTTCGTCTTCAGGAACTGTTTTATTTTCATTCAGGCTGATAAGTGCAGGCGTACTAATGATCCTTGAGTTAGGAGAACTTACCAATAAGGTTTCTTTATGAATACCACTAACCTGTATACTGTCAATAGAATTTACAAAATGACCGGTGACATATCCTGAGTTACGGGTGATAGTTGAATTACCTGGTTGAAGAAGAGGATAATAATTAAATGAAAGGAATTGCATCTGCGGATTATCAGCCGTGCCTCCAACAACAAATGGCAGCACATCACATTGAAGATCCATCACCAGGTCGGTGTTAATGCGCAATCCATATTTAAACAACAAATCTGTAAGATTAAGATCCCGGTCATAAGCAATAGTCTCGGGTTTAATAGCCAGGCTATCCTGTTCAGCAATTAATGCATCGATGAACCAAAGCAGCCTGCCGCCACGCATTACAAACTGATCGATCTTAAATTTTTCAGTTTCTGTGAAAGTAATGGTGGGCTTCACCATCATTAATACATCCACACTATCCGGAATACGAGGTACCTCTTGCAGATCAACTAACCGCAGTTCATAATCAGCCCGCAGGCTCATTCTCAGATCGTAGGTGCGCTGATCAACAGGTTCTCCATTGCCGACAGCATATCCGATACCTATTTTCCCTGGAGAAGTGACCTTATCTATAGCTTTTGCAAACTGGTATTCGAGTAATGCTTCCGCTTGGTTTAATATTTTTTCCGGAGTTTCTCCATTATTAGATAATGGAGGCGGAGAAAAAATAGTTACCAGTTCCTGTCTTCCTTTATAACTTACCAATGCATAAGGGAATGCCAGCTTACTGCTTTCTCCCCCTTTTACCTGCGCCATCAGGTTAATGGGAGATGCACCCATGCTTACAAGTGTATCGCCATAAGTGCTTTGGGTGCCTTCGATAGTTTCAGCCGGATCGATGAACTTTATTTTTACATGACGGCTATCTACTTCTTTTACTAATTGCAGAAATTCAGAAACAGAGTTAGTAAGCTTTCTGAATTTTGCGGGGAAATCACCTTTTAAAAATACCTCGATCTGCAACTCCTCATCCAGGTGGCTGATCAGTTTGCGTGATTCTTTTCCCAGCGTATATCTTTTTTCTTTGGTAAGGTCTATTCTAAAATGCGCCAGGGATGATAGATAATTTATTGCAGCCAGCATTATTATCAGCAGCAGCCATCCCCATCCGGAGCTAATGATCCTATTTAAAAAACGACTCACCGCTTCAGGAGGTTTCGATGAGTGATGGAAAGAAAAAGAAATATCAGTGAAAGAAAATAAACAAGATCACGGGAATCGATGAGACCGCGGCTAATGCTTCGGTAATGAAGATCGATGCCAAACATTTCTACAATATAATCACTGCCATTGCCAAGAAATGAAAGTTTGCTGATGGCATTAAATCCATAATAAAGCAGGGCGCAACTGATAAGAGAAAAAATAAATGCCACCACCGCGTTTGAAGTAAAACTGCTGCAGGCAATACTTATGGCAGTAAATACTGCGGCCAGGAAAAATAATCCGAAATAAGAACCGATTGTAGCACCCAGGTCCATGCCCTGTCCTATGGCCAATTGCTGAACAGTAATAATATAAACGGTGGAAGGCAAAAGTGAAAAGAAAGCTACGATCAGGCAGCCCAAAAATTTACCATTGGTGATCTGCCAGCGGGTCAGTGGTCTTGTTTGTAATATTTCAAAAGTCCCGGAACGGAATTCATCAGAAAAACTGCGCATGGTTACAGCTGGAATCAGGAGCAGAAGTATCCAGGGAGCCAGTTCAAAAAATCTGTCCAGGGTAGCATAGCCCATGTCGAAGATATTTCCATCGAACATGAATAACACCAGGCCATTAACTAAAAGGAATACAATGATGGCAATATAACCAGTAAGGCTTCCAAAGAATTGTCGCAGTTCTTTTTTGCTAATGGACCACATTAACTGCAAAATAGATATAAACTGGTTAAGATAAAAAGTTAAAAGGCCGGACTTAAAACCGGTTCTTACACAAATATGAAGAACAATCAGACTGCGAAACTCTCTCCGCAACCGCAGGTGCGGCTGGCATTGGGGTTACTGAAATAAAATCCCTTGCCATTAAGTCCGTCGGAAAAATCAAGTGTAGTATTTACCAGGTATAAAAAACTTTTCAGATCAGTTACAAGCTTCACTCCATTATCCACAAAAGCCTGATCCATTGGTTTGGTCTCATTATCGAAATCCAGTTTATAACTAAGTCCCGAACAACCCCCTCCTACCACACTAACACGAAGAAAATAGGCAGAATCACTCATGATCCCTGCATTGGTCATTAGCTGGATCACTTTTGCTCTGGCCTTATCGCTGACGAAAATGGCGTTATCTAAGGTGACACTCATAAAATAGCTGTGAGCAGTGAGCGATGAGCGGTGAGCTGAGTTCTCAAAAGCTCAGGGCTCGAAGCTCGTAGCTCAAAGCTGATTAATGAATTACTGAATCTTCAAATTTCAATTCTTCCAGGCCATTCTTTTTACGGTAATCGTTTACCGCTGCTTTGATGGCGTCTTCTGCAAGTACAGAGCAATGAATCTTTACCGGAGGAAGATTAAGTTCCTCCACGATGCTCATGTTGTCGATCTTAATAGCATCATCTACCGACTTACCCTTCAGCCATTCTGTAGCGAGGGATGAAGAGGCAATGGCAGATCCGCAACCAAAGGTTTTAAATTTAGCGTCAGTGATCAGGCCGGTGCTATCATCTACTTCTATCTGAAGTCGCATAACGTCACCGCATTCAGGTGCACCAACAAGACCAGTACCTACTGTTTTTTTACTTTTATCAAGCGTACCCACATTTTTGGGGTTTGTATAGTGGTCAATTACTTTATCTGAATATGACATATGGAGAAGTTTAGAGGTTAGTGTTTAGAGCTTGCCGGCAGGCAGGCAGGTTTAGTGATGTGCCCATTCAATAGAATTCATATCAATTCCTTCTTTGAACATTTCCCAAAGAGGGCTCATTTCTCTTAATTTATTTACTGTATCTGTTACTTGTTTAATAGTATAATCGATCTGCTCTTCGGTTGTGAACCTTCCTAATCCAAAACGCAGCGAACTATGTGCCAGATCATCTCCCAACCCAAGTGCTTTTAACACATAAGAAGGCTCCAAGGAAGCGGAAGTACAGGCTGAGCCGGAGGATACCGCGATATTTTTATTAAAGCCCATCATCAGTCCTTCTCCTTCCACATATTTAAATGAAATATTGGTCACATGCGGAAGACGATGTTCTTTATCTCCATTGAGATAGGATTCATCCACTTTCAATAATTTCGTTTCCAGTTTATTACGAAGAGCGCTTAATTTTTTTGTTTCCTCCACCATTTCTAATCGACATATCTCGCATGCTTTTCCAAATCCTACTATTCCCGGTACATTAAGTGTACCGCTGCGCATACCTCTTTCATGACCACCACCATCCATCTGCGCGGTAACTTTCACACGTGGATTTTTACGACGAACATAAAGAGCACCAACTCCTTTCGGTCCATACATTTTATGTCCTGTAAAGGCCATCAGGTCGATACCATCCTTATTAACATCCACCGGTATTTTACCAATCGCCTGAGTTGCATCGCTGAATACAAGAACGCCATGTTTTTTTGCTATCACACCGATCTCTTTCATTGGCATCACTGTACCGATCTCATTATTAGCATACATCAGTGCGATAAGAATGGTAGTAGGTTTTATTGCTGCTTCCAGTTCAACTAAATCAACCAAACCATTATCCATTACTTTCAGGTAGGTTACTTCTCCACCTTCTTTTTCAATATGCTTACAGGTATCCAGTACGGCCTTATGTTCAATATTGCAGGTGATGATATGATTGCCTTTGCTGGCATACATTTCAAAAACACCCTTAATGGCCAGGTTATCGGCTTCAGTTGCGCCGGAAGTGAAGATGATCTCTTTAGGCTCTGCTCCAATTAATTGGGCTACCTGCTCACGCGCAAGATCTACTGCTTCTTCAGCCTTCCATCCAAAAGCGTGATTGCGACTTGCCGCATTACCGAAGTTATTCGTGAAATAAGGGATCATCGCCTCAACAACCCGGGGGTCGCAGGGAGTGGTCGCATTGTGGTCCAGATAGATGGGAAAATTGAGCATAAACAGGTATTGTTCTTTTTGTTTCTAAACACAAAATTAGCTCAAAAGGTTCAAGGCTAATGGGCTAATTTCGTGAAAACGAATGAATTTACCGATTTCGGAAAGCCCTGTTTAAGTTCCTGTTA
>JAYTXP010000209.1:0-4010 GCA_043742885.1 Chitinophagaceae bacterium
CGATAATAAATCTCAAGGCCTTCCATGGTACTACACCTGTTTATTTCAGTGGTCTGGGCCATCAAAGGAGAAGCCAGTAGGAAGGTAAACAGCGTTAACATGCATAAGACAATTGCTTTCTGCATTTTACTTTCAGCTGTCGTACTCATTGGTAAAGAAGAAGAGGAGGAATTAATCTTTCTCATAACAGTTTTTGAAATTTTGAGTAATAAAAAAGTTCAGTACATAGTATTCCCTATGCTACTTTCCTAGCAGACCTTAACTCAAATAATATTTATTCAGGGGGATGAGATGTATTCTTAAGTTATGGAGATTTCCAGAGATTCAAGTTTCTATTTATTGAATTTAATTCTGCTGAAGAATGAAAAACTTGATTTAGGCCGATTTTTGTCCATGCCACCTGCTTTTTGAAGGTGGAGACAACCTGTTGGCATACAGGCAGGTCTGCGTCTCCGGGAAGGATGTTTTTTTCATATCAGTTTAAAATCGGACCAAATAAAAACTTTAAATAAAATTCTGGTTACATTTTTGCCATGTAGGAATACTAATAGATGAATTCCGGACAAAGCCGGTAGATCATATTCGTTTTAAATAATATAAATAATCTAACATGAAATTGAAATCAATCCTCCCTTTCGCTGTTTTTATTTCCGTATTAATCTTTGTATCCTGCAAAAAAAGCAGCATGGGAACGTCGTCCTATAAATACAAACTTGCCACCACCAACCGCAGCAATGTGGTAGGAAAAACTGAAAGCGGTAATGTCACCTGGACTTCCGGGTATGCATCAGCAAACCTGGTGAAGTTTGAAGCTAAAAATAGCAGCAATGTTGAAGTGGAATATAAAACAAGTACGGCGCAGCATATTGATCTCTTTGCATCCCTTGCTTCTGTTTTAGGAACAATTACCCTTCCCGCTGGTACTTATAAAGAAATTGAATTCAAGGCTGAGCTCGCTCCCAGTGGATCAGATGCAGCACTTGAACTGAATGGTAGCTTCACCAGTGGTGCTGTAACTACACCGGTTGTATTTACTGTAAACAGCGCGATTGAAATAAAAACGGAAAGAAGCAATGTGGTGATCACAGATGGAGCGAGTTATTCTGCACTTGCTAATCTGAATATGGCCATGCTTACACAAGGTATTACTGAAGTTATGCTGAACAGTGCCACCCGTACCGGCGGTAAAATTCTAATCTCAGCTTCATCTAATACAGGATTGTATGCCATTATGCTGGCTAATTTTGATAATTGTGATGAGGTTGAGTTTGATCACGACTGATCATCTTATTTATTACTTTGGTGATACAAGGCCGGGAAGAGGATCAATGCCCTGAATAATAATCATAACCCCTCTCCGCCCAATAGTCCGGCGGTTTTGTATCACTGAAGAATAAGGTGCCGATCCTTTTCAAATGTTTGATGCCATATTTAACTGGGATGATCAACCGCAATGGAAATCCCTGATCCATAGGCAATGGTTTTCCGTTCATTTCATAGCACAGCAGTGTTTGCTCCTGCATCGCGCTGGGCATATCAATACCTACATAATATTTTCTATCGGGTGTTTGTAAACCTAAATACTTCATGACCTTTTCCTTGTCAAGGTGAAAGGCATTTACAAAACTGCGAAAAGGAACACCTGACCAATGTGTTACCTGGCTCCAGCCTTCGATGCATTTGAATTCAAAAACAATATCTTTTTTCGGAAGCTTCTTTATATCATCCAGAGAAAGCATCAGCGTATCACCATTGCTGCGTGCTATTTTCAATCGCCAGGTAGCCGTATCCACCTCGCCGCTCAAACCCGCAGTTCCATTCACCCGTACATTCTTTACTGATGCACTTAATGGATATTCTTTCACCCGCCGGTTGCTCTCAAAATAAGCAGAAAATATTTTTTCATTCATCGCCAGTACTTTTCGAAGGGGCGCCGGTGTACCATTGTCCCGGGGTTGCCTTTTTATCCAGTTAAATCCCTTCCAGCCTGCTGTAAACAAAAGGATGAGAACCACAAAAGAGATAAGGCTGCGGGTCCATATCTGTTTATTTGAATAGACATGTGCAGGTAACTGATCAGGAGCTCTTTTCATCTGTTTTAGTTTTAGTCGGTAGATTGATCTCAAAACCTGTGACCATTGCCTGGAAATTATTCCAACCTGTTTTTATCACCTGGATAATATGGATCAGAAAAAACAGTACATACCCAATAGTAAGTATGAAATGTTCCATGCGTGCCGCTTTGTAGCCGCCGCATAACCAGGTGATCCATCCAAACTGAACAGGCTTGTAAATGGCAAGGCCGGTTAGCAAGGAACCAATTCCCATAACGATCACAGCGGTATAAGCAATTCTTTGTGCCGCATTATATTTTACAAATGCAGACTCTATTCTTTTAATATGAAGGTCATGAAGAAGTACGATCCAAGCCTCTTTGAAAGAATTTCTGTTGGGAAACAAGTACTTCCACTGTCCGGAAATGAGGGTGTAAAGTATATACAGCAGGCCATTGATGAAAAACAACCACATGAACATGAAATGCCAGTTCATACCTTCTGCCAACCGATGGTCAGTACCAAGAGATTTATACAGACCCCTGGGAAAAAAATGAAAGACCTCATTTCCACCTATCCTGATCCTGTATTCATCATTTGCCCAATATATCAGGAAACCACTCCAGATCATGCAAAACAAAATGGGGAAATTGAACCAGTGAAACCAACGAATTGCTAAAGGATGCTTTATGGTTACCTGTTTTGGTTGTCCCTTCATCATCTGAAGTTTATTGTTTTAAACGTGTAAAAATTAATACTGGAATCCTGGTTTTACTAATTGCGGATATTGCTTTTGAAGTTTTATTATTTCAGGAATACTCACTGATTGTACATAACCCTGGTTGGGATTTCTTTCTATAAAATTCTGGTGATATTCCTCTGCTGTCCAAAATCTGGTGAAAAGCATCACCTGGGCAGCCAGCGGCTTTTTGAATTTGAGCTGCAGATCCTTCATATACTTTTCAATTGCTGCCTTTTCTGTATTGTTCCTGTAAAAAACAATGGATCGGTATTGGGTTCCCATATCAGGACCTTGTCCATTCACTTGCGTTGGATCCTGCCCTGCAAAATATAATTGAAGTAAAGTGGGGTAGTTGATTTGGCTCGAATCGTAATAAATATTCACGGTTTCAGCATGCCCGGTATTCCCTTCCTCAATACCTTCATAGGTAGGGTTTGTTGTAGTTCCCCCTGAATAGCCGGAAATGGCTTCTTTTACTCCTTTGATACTTTCAAACATAGCTTCCTCATGCCAGAAGCAACCTGCGGCAAAAGTAGCCTGACTATACTTTGATAACTCTTTAGCAGGTGGATGGGTGGGTTTCACCTTATTACCCTGGCTGCAACCCGCCAGTGTACTGAAAAGCGAAAAGAACAGTATGAAATAATTTTTCATTTAATTTAATTTGTCGTGTTTTAATTAATAGGTCAACATCCGTTAAGAGATACGAGAACAATATCAGGATGGATGCTTAACAAAATGATAATAAAACTTATGTGACTCATAAATTCATTGACTTTTTTACTTAGGAATAGTAAGGCTGGATACCGATAATATCTGGCTATCCTTTTTTCTTTGAAGAAAAAGGATGATTCTAAAGGGAAAAGACTGTAATTCAGCCGGGATCTTTATCTCTGTACCTAATTCACCTGGTGATGCATTGATAGTTGATAATTGGTACACCACATTCACATGCTGAAGAGTGCGACCACTATTCTCTCCTTTTTTTACACTTATCGTTGCAGTCGGTCTTACAAGGGCAATGTTCAATTCTTCCGCTTCGCTATTTTTTATTTCACAGGACAACGCAATGGTCGAACTATCCACCCGGTGAAATTTTACCTCCAGTGCCGTCAAACTGTGATCTTTTAACAGAGAAGTACGAAGGCGGTCTTCATCAGATCCTACCATTTCCTCTTTACCATTAATGATCACTTGTGGCGTATATACTGATT
>JAYTXP010000210.1:0-19199 GCA_043742885.1 Chitinophagaceae bacterium
AGGGCCAGCGTGGAGAAAATGGCTCCGAACTGCGCTCCCGATCCCATATTATTAGAGAAAAAATAAGTGGCTATGGTGATCAGCCAGGCGCCCCATACAAAGAACTGCATAAAACTTACAAGGGTGAGGCGAAGTTTGATATTCATGTACCTTGATTTTTGGATGGGGAAGATAAGGAATCTCCCTAATCCATTGATTGTTTACCTTTGCAGAATAATTCAGTTATTTATGCTTCCCGATTCGATCGTACCAGCAGAATTTAAATCCATTGCAGATAAAGTCAGGAATAATGAACGCATCACAGACGCTGAGGGATTACTTCTTTTTGAAAAAGCAAGTCTGGGCCTGGTGGGTAGCCTGGCCAATGAAATTCGAGAAAGACTGCATGGCGACAAAGTTTTTTACAACCGTAATTTTCATATAGAGCCCACCAATGTTTGTGTGTTCAGTTGTAATTTTTGTTCCTACAGCAAACTATACGCTAAAAGAGACGATGGATGGGAACTAAGCATCGATCAGATGCTGCACATGGTAAAGAAATATGATGGTCAGGCTGTAACCGAAGTACATATTGTGGGGGGTGTTCACCCAAAAATGGATCTTGAATTTTTTGCTCAACTACTCAAAGCGATCAAGGCTCATCGTCCTGATTTGCATATTAAAGCATTTACTGCTGTAGAATATGATTATATGTTTCGCAAGGCTAAAGTGACTGTGGAAGAAGGATTGAAATTTTTAATAGAGGCAGGACTCAACAGTATTCCTGGCGGTGGCGCGGAGATCTTTCATCCGGAGATAAGAGAAAAAATATGTGCAGATAAAGTAAATGCCGACGGATGGCTGCTGATTCATGAAACAGCGCATAAACTGGGATTACATTCTAATGCCACGATGCTTTATGGCCATATAGAAAAATACGAACACCGCATCGATCATATGCGCAGGCTAAGAGAACTCCAGGATCGCACAAAAGGATTCAACACTTTCATTCCGCTGAAATTTCGAAACATGGATAATGATATGAGCTATGTGCATGAAAGCAGTCATATTGAAGACATGCGCCTCTATGCTATCTCCCGAATTTATATTGACAATTTCCCGCATCTCAAAGCTTACTGGCCCATGCTGGGAAGACAGAACGCGCAACTTTCCCTTTCCTTTGGTGTGGATGATATGGATGGCACCATTGATGATACCACAAAGATCTATTCCATGGCGGGTGCAGAAGAACAAAATCCTTCCATGACCAGTGAGGAATTAGTTACTCTGATCAAACAAGTGAAAAGGGTACCGGTGGAAAGAGATACTCTTTATCAGGAGTTAGGCGTCTGATCCTCTTCCATACCCATTCCCATAACAGGAGATTCATCATCTTCATCAGTTATAACGACGGTTTCCACTATCACCACTTCATCGGGAGCCAGATATACTTCTTCAATAACAATTGGTTGTTTTGGTAAAGCTGCAGGAGCCGGTTTTGGTTTGGTAGCTGGTTTAGATTTGGGTTTCGGCTTTGACGCTTTTATTACTGGAGCCGGAACTGGTTTTTTCTTCACAACTTTTATAACCGCTTGCTTCGCCACTTTTTTCGCGGCTCTTTTCGGTAATTTTTTCGCTACTTTCTTCACCGCTTTCTTCGCGACTTTTTTCTTCGCTACTTTCTTCGCAGCTTTTTTCTTAGCAACTTTCTTCACCGCTTTCTTTGCAGCTTTCTTCTTCGCTACTTTTTTTACTGTTTTCTTTGCCGCTTTTTTCCTGGCTGCTTTTTTACGAGGAGCTGCTTTACGTGCTACTTTTCTTTTTGCTGGTTTTGCAGCTTTCTTATTTTTCTTCTTTTTAGTTGCCATGATTTATGATTTAATAATGCAAGAATTTACGGTGGATTATAAATTTACTACTCTCAGACAGTAAAAAAAAAATGATTATCCGGAATTTTAATAAAATCTCAGCACTCGGGCAGACTAAGAGGAACATTGACGGCAAGTCCACCATCGGAGGTTTCTTTGTATTTATGGTTCATGTCCCGGGCAGTATCCCACATTGTGCGAATAACTGCATCAAGGGAAACCTTGGCATAATCGGGCATACTTTGAAGGGCAAGCTGGGAAGCAGTAATGGCTTTGATGGCCCCCATAGTATTTCTTTCGATGCATGGAACCTGTACCAAACCTCCTATAGGGTCACAGGTTAGTCCCAGATGGTGTTCCATAGCGATCTCAGAGGCCATCATTACCTGTCGCTGGGTTCCTCCCATACATTCGGTAAGTCCGGCAGCGGCCATCGCGGAAGAGACACCAATTTCTGCCTGACATCCACCCATGGCTGCGGAAAGTGTTGCCCCTTTTTTAAAAATGCTTCCAATTTCAGCGGCAGTAAGAAGGAACTGTCCGATCTTCTGTTCTTCAAATCCTTCTCCAAAAGCAATAAAATATTGCATTACCGCAGGGATAACGCCCGCAGCTCCATTGGTGGGCGCAGTAACCACTCTCCCAAATGAAGCATTCTCTTCGTTAACCGCAAGGGCAAAACAACTGACCCAGTCAAGGATATAATTGAAATTACGCCCTCCTGCTTTTATCAGGGCGATCCATTCTTCATAATTGGAATATGTCTGACCCTTAAGTAATTTCTTATTAAGCTCGGCCGCTCTTCTTTTTACATTGAGTCCTCCGGGAAGTATTCCCGACGTATGACATCCTCTGTAAATACATTCCCGCATAACGGACCAAATCTGCTGAAGTCCATTGCGGGTTTCCTGTTCACTGCGCCAGGCATGTTCATTTTCACTAACGATCTCATGAATTGGAAGACCGGTTTTTATGCACCAATGCAGCAAGTCGTCTGCGGTATTAATGGGAAACGGTAATTGCACTTCTTGTATGGCCGGATTTCGGACAGTCTGAGTTTCCTGAACAACAAATCCACCACCTATGGAATAATAGGTCTCCGCTATATCATTTCCATTTTCAAAAGAGGCAAGAAAGGTCATCCCGTTTGGATGAAAAGGAAGAGATTCTGTGATCAGGTAATCAATGTCTTCATTTGAATCAAAATCAATTTCATGTTTGCCACCGAGAATGATCTTCTTCATAGCCGCAATGTCATTAATGCGGGAATCGATCAGACCCACATCAAAACTAACCGGATCTTCTCCACCAAGGCCTAGTTGAATTGCGACACCGGTACCATGTCCTTTTCCGGTTTTAGCCAGAGATCCATAAAGTAATATTTTGACGGCTCTGACTGAAAAAAGCATTTGCTTTTCAGCGAGCATGTTCACAAACTGTGTGGCTGCTCTCCAGGGTCCAAGGGTATGAGAGCTGGAAGGTCCCACACTTATTTTAAAAATATCGAATACGGATATGGCTTCGTATGACAAGAGTTTCTGTTTGAATCAAAGTTAAAGTAAAAAAAATCCCGTTCCACTCTCATGAAACGGGACCTAACAGTTAGTCATGGTTCTTTATTGTACATCTACAACCTGTACATCAAAATAAAGAACAGCGTTTGCAGGAATGGTACCAGCTCCTACGCAGCCATAGGCTAATGAGGAGGGGATCAGCAAACGGATACTACCCCCTTTATTCAGGAGAGGCAGCCCATATTGCCAGCCTGTGATAAAGCCCGTGACAGGATAGAATGCTGTGGCAGTGGTGGCTTGATCAAATACGGTATCGTCCAATAATTTTCCAGTATAAATAACGGAAACACGGGAACTAGTTGTAACAATGGGCCCGGAACCCTGGTTAGTGATCTGAAAATAAAGACCAGAAGTTAAACGGTTATAGGCCATGCCATGAGAAGCAGCATAAGCCTGCATGGAAGCTTCTTCACTTTGAACTGTCTTTGCCAGACATTCATTTTTGTTTTTGAGACAACCCTCCATCAGTAAAAAAGGGAAGAGGGCTGTAAGGAATAGTATATTTTTCTTCATATCAGACTGGTAATAGACCCTAATGGGCTTTAAAACGCTGCAAGATTAATGAAAAAAACATTAGTTCTTCATTAAATCAGCGGCCGAAGGCTGATCACCATACTTGTGTTTCAATTCAAGGTAGCGTTGTTCATTTAATTCCCATTTATGACGGGCGGAGAAAACAACCATGAAAATGACAATCAGCAGTAATGCGATGATGATAACCAGAATACCTGAATGATCCATTCTCAGGGCCATATTGGCGCGGATATACCAGCCAGAAAAGAAATTAATAAATACCCCCAGTGCTATTAGTGTACCCAGAGGAAGTCCTGCGGCCAATGTCCATACCAGGCTGCGCTTTTTTAGGCGATTTTCCTTCCACCAGGCCATAAATTGCTTCTCTTCCTCGTTGATCATCTGGCAAAGTTAAGTTGCCTGATAGTTCTTGCAGTCCTGCTATATAATTTATATCTTGTTAGTTCAAAATCCGAAATTGTGAAAATCGCCCCATTGCTGGCTCAATTTTTCTATTCCTCCAAAAAGCTGGATATCCCCGGAATTGGCAGTTTTTATCTGGATGGCGATCTGGTAGCCATAGATGAAAAAAAACCTGAACTTATTCAGGGTGTTACCTTTAAATATGATCGAAGTATAAGACAATCGCCTGAACTGATCTCATATATTTCCCAGCACACAGGGAAAATTAAAGCACTAGCCAGTGCCGATC
The DNA here is from genome assembly GCA_043742885.1 of Chitinophagaceae bacterium. Lineage (GTDB taxonomy): Bacteria > Bacteroidota > Bacteroidia > Chitinophagales > Chitinophagaceae > JJ008. Next base: position 4,647 of record JAYTXP010000210.1, read on the forward strand.
TTGAATCTTTCTGGGAACTGGCCATTCAATTTCTGCAAATCGGAAAGCCATTTCAAATTGAAGGCATTGGAAGTCTTACCAAATTACAATCCGGAGGTTACAGTTTCAGTCCGGGATTACCCAATCTGGATAAAATAGAACCTGAAAAACATCTTGAAGAAAAAAATAATGAGCAGGTAGTTGATTATAAAAGCATTCTTTATATTAAGAAAATAGGTCAGGGCAGTTGGAAAAGACCACTGGCTATTTTTTTATTCGTGGCAGGATTAAGCGCAGCCATTTGGGGAGGTTATTATATGAGCAGGCACAGGGAAAATAAATCAGTTGTCAAGGAACTTGTCAATCCTCCAAACGAATTGATTTCATCCTACCAGGACAGCACTGCAGTGTCAGATATTTCAGATAGTCTCACAAAATTTGGAAGTGATAAAAAGACAGATTCTCACTCATATAAATTTGTAGTTGAGACTGCAGTTAAAAAACGGGCATTAAGTCGCTACGATTTTCTAAGCAGAAACGGAATAGCAGTAAAAATGGAAACACATGATTCTCTATCATTTGATCTTTATTTTTCTTTGGTTTGTTTACCAAAGGACACATCAGGCATAAAAGATTCTTTGGCCCGATTTTATTCTCCTTTAGGAAAACACGCATATATAAAATTTTAGGATTGCAAAAATTGATCAGTCAATATGATCAGCAAATATCTCTATGAATTTTTTGATCATAGCTTCCACTGCTGCGGGACCGTCTTTTGAAAATTCTTTTTTCACCCGGTTTGCTATAATCGCATTGATCGCCAGGCAATGATGTCCCAATAATTTTCCTAATCCAAAAATGGCTGAAGTTTCCATTTCAAAATTGGTGATCCTATGCTGACCAAAACGAAAATCAGTCAGGCGGTCAATCAATTGCGGATTTCGTATCCCCAATCTGAGAATACGTCCCTGTGGACCGTAGAAACCAGGGCAGGTAACAGTTATACCATGGTGAAATCCTTTTACAAAATTCTTCAATAAAGAGGGTGCGCCGCTGTTGATATAGGGTTGCCCGATATGCCCATGGATCTGGGTATGTGTAACAAATGAATGCAGCAGTTGTTTTTCCTCATCGTTCTGATCCATTCGATAAAAATTCAAAAGATTGTCAAGGCCAAGTCCATGTGTAGAGGCAACAAAACTATCTACCGGTATATCTTCCTGAAGAGAACCTGAAGTGCCCAATCGAATAATATTAATGGATCTTAATTGTTTTTTTATCTCTCTTGTTTCAAAATCAATATTCACCAGGGCATCCAGTTCATTCAGGACAATATCAATATTATCGGGACCAATACCGGAGGATAAGACAGTGATCCTCTTTTTACCAATACGCCCTGTATGCGAAATGAATTCCCTGTGCTGCCTCTTCACTTCGATAGAATCAAAATGTTTGCTTACCTCCCTGACCCGGTCGGGATCGCCTACAGTGACTACAGTGCCTGCAAGTTCTTCGGGGCGAAGGTCGATATGGTAAATAGCTCCACGGCTGTTTATGATCAGTTCTGATTCGGCAATGCGGCTCATATTGGTAATTTATCTATTTCAAATTAAGGCAAAACACATTATATTTGCCCCCGTTCAATACCCAAATCTAATGGTTAATATTCAGCCATAGTACGGATAGAGAACTTTCGATTTTTGACCTTTTAAACGTGGTCCTGTGGCCGAGTGGCTAGGCAGAGCTCTGCAAAAGCTCGTACAGCAGTTCGAATCTGCTCGGGACCTCAAAATAAAACCCGCTTATGCGGGTTTATTTTTTAGCCTTTAATTTTTATTTTAACAAACATGAAAATTCATTTCCATAAATATCAGGGCACAGGTAATGATTTTATTCTGATCGACAACCGGGATAATCAATATAAGGGATTGACTACTGCGCAAATTGACAAGCTTTGTGACCGTCGGTTTGGAATCGGTGGTGATGGACTTATGATGCTCAATCTGCGTAGCGGCTATGATTTTGAAATGAAATATTACAACTCTGATGGTAAGGATGGCAGCATGTGTGGAAACGGTGGCCGCTGCATGATCCGCTTCGCATATAATCTGGGAATTCACAGGGAGCTGTATAAATTTCTGGCTGCAGACGGTCCTCATGAAGCAGAAATTGATCCTGATGGAACTATATCACTAAAGATGAAAGATGTAAGAACGATCAGTAAATTCCATAGTGATTTCCTGGTGAACACAGGCTCTCCTCATTATATAAAAATGGTGGATGATGTGATGAATGTTGATGTTTTTAAAAAAGGTTCAGAGATCAGGAACAGTAAAGAATTTGAAGAGGAAGGAATCAATGTAAATTTTGTTCAGCAAACCGAAGATGCAGACAAGATCATTGTAAGAACCTACGAGCGAGGTGTAGAAGAAGAGACATTTTCCTGTGGAACAGGAGTAACAGCTGCGGCCCTGGTTTGTTACCATAATGAAAATGGATTTAATGAAGTAGAAGTGAAAACACTGGGCGGTATGCTTAGCGTAGAGTTTGATAAGGTGGATGAATTTAAATTTGAAAACATCTGGCTTTGTGGTCCAGCCAACAGAGTGTATGAGGGCGATATAGAAGTTTGACAAGCCTGTCTGCCGTCAGGCAGGCTTAAACCTTTATCTTTACCCAGTCCCTCCCACTCTCTCATGATTCAGTACTACAAAAATATCAATCAGCAAACGGTCGCTATCGAGACGCCAGAAAATGGTTCCTGGATAAATGTAGTGCCACCCCTTAAGCAGGAAGAGTTTCTTGAACTTTCTGAAGTACTTGATATTCCGATTGACTTTCTTACTGACTCACTTGATATAGATGAAAGAAGCCGTTATGAGGAAGATGACAATGTTAAGCTCATTGTGATAAAGACCCCAACAGAAAATAATTCATTCAATGAAAGTGACGCGTATTATATCACCATTCCGATCTGTATCATTCTTACCCATAACCAGATCGTAACGGTCAATTCTTTTGATAATCCCGCGATCAAAAAATTTCTGGATACATTTCGTCACCGGCATCCTGATAAAAGGAATCTTATGGTGCTGAAGATCTTTGAAAAGATCACTCAGGCCTATATGTCTTATCTGAAGGAGATCAATCAGCGCCGTAACATGATGGAGCAAAAACTATATGCCAGCAACCGAAACGAAGAGTTACTGGAGTTAATGAGGATCCAGAAAAGTTTAGTGTATTTCGTTACTGCGTTGAAGTCAAATGAGATGCTGCTTTTGAAGATCTCCCGCACAAAATTCTTAAGTCTTACCGAAGATGAACAGGAATTGCTGGAAGATCTGATCGTTGATATTTCTCAGGGTCTGGAGATGGCCAATATTTATACGAATATTTTAAGTTCTACCATGGATGCCTTTGCCAGCATCATCAGCAATAACCTGAATAATATAATGAAGAGGCTTACTTCTATTACTATTATTCTTTCCCTTCCTATTCTTGTCACCAGTATTTATGGTATGAATGTAAAAATTCCTTACCAGGATACAACCCATGCTTTTTATATCCCTGTAGTTCTATCGGTGGTCATTTCGGTATTTATCGGTTGGTATTTCCTGAAGAAAAAATGGTTCTGATATGTTTAATATCCGTGTGTACGGAATTCTTATCAATGAGAAAAAGCAGGTGCTGGTCAGCGATGAATTTATCCGTGGTCAGTATTATACAAAATTTCCCGGAGGCGGATTAGAGTTTGGTGAAGGCACTCGCGATTGCCTGGCCCGTGAATTCATGGAAGAGATGAATTTGAAAGTGGCTGTGAAGGAGCATCTTTATACTACCGATTTTTACCAGCGTTCCGCGTTCCGACCGGATGATCAGATCATTTCTATTTATTACATAGTATATGCCCTCGAAAAGATCTGTGTACCCCTTCGTCAAAAGCCTTTTGACTTCGATGAGGACCAGCTAAAAATATATGAAGAGAAAAAGGAGATTGAAACCTTTCGGTTTATTCAATGGGAGAATTTCTCGGCGGAATCGGTGAGTTTGCCAATTGATAAATTGGTAGCAAATATGATAAAGGCTTTGGGCTAACTCCTATCTATTCCGCCATTGCCGCCTTCCTCATCGCATTCGCATCATCTTTACCTAAATAATGTTCAATACGATGATGAACAATATAGATCAGCGGTGTCATTAACAGGGCCATCAGAAACTTATAAATATAGTTACCCACGCAGATGGTCATAACCAGTCCAAAACCCCAGGGCTGACCCTGATTAGTGGAAATGCGGGGGCCGATATAGAAAGCGATGAATAACACCACGAAACTGTCGACGAATTGAGAAATAACAGTTGAGCCGGTAGAACGAAGCCAGATATATTTTTCACCCGTGATCTTTTTGATCTTGTGAAAAATATAAACATCCAGTACCTGACCTATAAGAAAAGCCACCAGGGAACCTACAATGATCCATTGACTTTGTCCGAATATGGCCCGATAGGCTTTGTCGGCATCAGGCACCCCCTGTTTTGTATAATTACCCACCCAAAAACCAGCAGGCTGAAGATGAATAGCACCCTGAAACATAATAAAAGCATAGCTAATCAAACCAATGGCAAGAAATGATAAAAACCGAACCCCTTTTATGCCATAATATTCGTTGATAATATCGGTCATGACGAATACAAAAGGCCAGAGCAGTACACCCGCAGTTAGATTAAATGAAAACTCATTTCTAAACAGATGCAATTGCAGAGGATGAAGGCCCAATGTTCCTTCCAGGGAAAATAATTTCACTCCCATGAGCTCGGCGATCAGCGCGTTGGCAATAAAAAACCCACCTAATAGAATGAAAAGACGGGTAGGTCTACTTTTGATGATAGTATGGATCATTAAGATAGAATATGTAAGTGATTAACGCCAGGAGAAACAAAAAGTTTGTGATTACCAGCCATAAAGGCACATAGGGTCGTAGTTTTCTTTTTATGAGCAATACACCCAGATAACAAATATTTACCATCGGAAAAAGGATCAGGCCCATAGCATATCCCAAGGTGACTACCGTAGATATCGCGGTAATATCCGTCAGCCAGTTCTTAATGAGCAGGGAAACGGATGCTAAAAAGAATAGTCCGCAAATAAAACTCAGTTTTGATAGGAAACGTAGCCAACTCATGTCGGAAAAATAGCATTATTTTGTCAACTCAACTAAGTAAACCGTAATGAAGAATCCCCTGCTGAAGAAATTACTTCCTCACCTTCTGGCTATTGTTGTATTCTTAATTGTATCCGTTCTGTTTTGTAAGCCCGCAATTGAGGGAAATGTGCTGGTTCAGCATGATAATGTGGGCTGGAAAGGCATGGCGCAGAATGCGTTTGAATATAAAAAGCAATTTGGCCATTTCCCTCTATGGAACCCTAATCTTTTCAGTGGCATGCCCAATTATCAGGTAGCTATGGAAGGAAAATCCGTTCTCCCGGATATGATAAAAGTTATTACGCTGGGATTGCCCAAGCCAATCAACTTTTTTTTCCTGGCCTGTCTTTGTTTTTACATACTTACTCTGGCTATTGGTATACGACCATTGATCGGCATGATCAGCGCACTGGCCTATGCCTTCTCAACTTATAATGCCGTGATCGTTTTCGCGGGACATGATACCCAAATGCTGGCAACCGGCTTAATGCCTTTATTACTTGCCGGGTTGATACTGCTTTATGAAAAGAAATATTGGCTTGGATTTGCGCTGACTACCTATGGCGCTTATCAGCAGATTGGCGTGAACCATTTGCAGGTGACCTATTATTTTATCATCATAGCTTCTCTTATCACAATGGGCTATCTGGTAAAATGGATCAAAGAAAAAGATTTCAAACATATGCTTATCGCAGGTGGTCTGGCTATAGTAGCTGCCATCATTGGAATAATGAGCAATGCCCTGGTGCTTAAGACCACTTCAGAGTATGCCAAATACACAATGAGAAATGGTAAGGATGTAGAGATCGTAGGTGATTCAGTGAAGGCCATAAAGACTACTGGTCTGGATACCAGTTATGCATTTGAATATTCAGTAGGCAAGGCAGAAACTTTTACTCTTTTCATGCCGGAATCATTTGGAGGAAGCAGTTCAAAATCGGGTGATGAACATTCTCATGTGGTAAAGAAGATAACAGATGCCGGATATAGTGAATCAGACGGATTGCAGATCGCTTCACAAATGCCAAAATACTGGGGTGAACTTCCTTCTACTGCAGGGCCTGCTTACATGGGTATATTTATTTTTCTGTTCGGATTAATTGGATTTTTTACAGTGAAGCATCCTCTGCGCTGGGGTTTGCTGGCGGCTACCATTCTTGGAATATTCATGTACTGGGGTAAGAATTTCGCAGGCTTTAATGTATTTCTATTTGAACATCTTCCATTGTACAATAAATTTCGTTCACCGGCCTTTGCTCAGGTTATACCCCAACTTACCATTGGAATAATGGCGGCCATGGTCATGCAGCAAATGCTGAATGAAGAAAAAAAGCAATGGCTGAAAGAAAATTTCAAAACAATTATTTACGTGGTAGGTGGAGCGATCGGTCTGGCTCTGATAGGTTACCTGATGCTTGATTACTCCTCTCCGATCGACAAGTTGATCATCAGTGGTTATGTAGATAAAAATGGAAGTGACCAATTGGGCCGTTTGATCGTTTCCGGTTTAAAAGAGGATAGGAAATCCATGTTCATTGGCCAAACATTCAGGGCTTTGTTATTCGCATTACTGCTTGTTGGCGTTTTATGGATCTATCTTAAAAATTGGATCAAATCATGGATGGCTGCGGCCATTATTCTGGTGATCAGCACTATTGAAATCACTGTGGAAAGCAAGGATTACCTGAAGGATGAAAATTATGTGGCTTCCGGAGAATATGATACCATGAATTTTTCTCCTTCCCCGGCAGATCAGCAGATACTTGCCGATAAGAATCCGAATTACAGGGTATTCAATCTGGCAACAGATACTTATAATGATTCCCGCACTTCCTATTTTCATAAGTCAGTAGGTGGGTATCATCCTGCCAAACTGAGAACCTACCAGGATATTATTGAGCGCTATCTGCGTCAGCGCCCAAATCCGCAGGTACTTAATATGCTGAATGCAAAATATGTGATCGTATCCGATCCTAAGAGCAGACAGGAAAGCGTAATGAAAAATAATGAGGTTTATGGCAATTGCTGGTTTGTAAAACAACTGCAATCTGTACCGGGCAGGGCGGAGTCTATGATTGCCCTTGGCAACACCAATCTTAAGGATACTGCTATTATTGAATCTTCGCTGATGAATGGCATTGCTCAACCTCAATGGGATAGTATGTCAACCATACAAATGACCCATTTTGACAATGATGCAATAGATTATGAATCCAATTCAAGCGGAATAGGATTTGCTGTATTCAGCGAGATCTATTATCCAAAAGGATGGAATGCATATATCGATGATAAAAAAGTAGATTATCTCAATGTTGATTATATACTCAGAGGATTAAGTGTTCCTGCCGGAAAACATAAGATACGTTTTGTCTTTGAACCACAGTCTGTGAAGCAGGGAACACAATTAATGTTCATTGGTTCCATACTTACTCTGCTGGCATTAGTTGGCGGATTGTTCATGGCCTGGTGGACGGGAAGGAAAAAGACTCTGTGAAGAAAATATTGGTCATAGCTCCCTATAAATTTTTACCCTGGTTTTCGGGTGGGCAAAAATTTATTGGACTTTTTCTGCAGCATTTGGCAGAAGAAACGGAGCTAACAGTGATCAGTGTCCCGTCCAATGAAAACGGGCTGGCCAAAAATTATAAAATACTTCCCTGGCTTAAAGAAGGATTCTCGCGCTACTATGACCAGAGCCTGATCGGAAAGATCTCGGAACTGGTAAAGAAAGAAGGATTTGATGCTGTGATCTGGGAGCATCCTTATTACTGGTGGCTTGCGTCCCGTGTAAGAAAAATAACGGAAGTACCCACTTATATTCACACCCATAATATAGAATACCAGCGCTTCAGATCAATGGGAAAATGGTGGTGGCCCTTGCTTCAATATTATGAAAAAAAAGCCTTTAGAGAAGCCGATGGAGTTTTTTTTATTACTCCCGCGGATAAAGCATTTGCTATAAATAAATGGAAGACTGATGTTGAAAAATGTATTGACCTTCCCTATGGTATAGAAACCCTGAGGCCACCTGAAGACAGAATGGCCTGCCGTGAAAAAATAGCCGGCCTTCATAGTTTTTCTCCATCTCTCAGAATATTTTCTTTCAATGGACTGTTAAGTTATAAACCGAATGTAGATGCGGTAAGGCATATAGTAGAATATATCGATCCATTATTTGAAAGCAGCGGGATATACTATCGGATCCTTATTTGCGGAAAAGATCTTCCATCCGAAATGGTTGACGCGATCAGTAAAAAGAATAATATTATTTATGCCGGGTTTACAGATCGAATAGATGAATACGGAAAAGCTTCAGATGTTTTATTAAATCCTGTAATGGCTGGAGGAGGTATCAAAACAAAAATGGTAGAGGCGATCGGCCTGGGCACAACAGTCGTATCTACAAAATCAGGCGCTATCGGGATGGATTCGGAGATATGCGGCAACAAATTAAAAGTAGTTACTGATAATGATTGGAAAGCATTTTATGATGCCGCTATCAAAGCAGCGAATAATAGTGATAGTACACCCCAGGCCTATTATGAATATTATAACTGGAAATATATTGTAAGAAGAATTGCAGAAAAATTATAAAGAACGATCATCTCAATAATTTGCCTGTCATTTTAAAGATCATCCATTTGATTGCATTACGTATCCTTTCTTTTAGAAAAAAGATCAGTTGAAATAGCCGGTAATAAAGCCCCTTCCCTTTTCTTTCCCGCATGATCTCCAACTCATGTTTCATCATGGTTTTACGAAGGCTCAGTTGTTTATCAATAACTGTACTGCCACTGTTAATATGAACGATCGTTGTACCTGCGAAGAAGCGATTTACATAACCCAATTTTTTAACTTGCTCACACCAGAGCTGATCTTCTCCATACATGAAAAAGCGGTCATCCAATTTTTGACCAGGCAGTTTATTAAGTATGTTTTTTGAAAACATAAAATAGGCACCGTTCAGCCAGTCGCAATCCATATTGCGGTCATGTTGAAAATATTTACCCAGCATTCTTCGGGATCTTTTTTCATAATTCATCATTAATGGAATGAAGCGAAAAAGATCCAGCAATTCCCAGCTGATACTTCGAAAGCGGCGGGCAGTATATTGGATGGTGCCATCAGGATAGGTCATGCGGCAGCCCAATACGCCTGTATCAGGATGCTGACGGTAATATTCAACAGAAGCCTGAAAACTGTCCTCATTAATAATGGTATCACTATTCAGGAGCAGAATATATTCACCATTGGCTATTTCAATGCCTTTATTGTTTCCAAAAGCAAAACCTCCATTCCGGCCGCTGCGAACCAGTTTTATTGAATGGAATAATTCAAGGAAACGGCCCGGGTCACACTCAGTAGAGTCATTATCTACGAGAATGATCTCTGCCTCCAGCTCGCCAGTATGAGTCAGCACCGACCGGATACAATCCGCCGTAAGCTGAAAGCTGTTATAATTTAGTATAATGATGGACAGGGTCATCAAAGAGGGTAAAATGGCTTAATATTGCAGGCTCAAAAGCGGTAAATTTAATGTATAAAGAGATTACAAATTGCAGGATCAGTGGAAGTTCCAACCTGGTCACTGTTCTTTCCCTGGGAGAGCAGTTTCTTACAGGGGTTTTTCCCACTTCAAAAGAACAAGTCGTAACCAAAGGTCCGGTGGATATGGTTTGGTGCCCTGACAGTGGATTAGTTCAAATGAAGCAGTCCTATAGCCTGGAAGAAATGTATGGCGATAATTATGGTTACCGTTCCGGGCTCAACCAGCATATGGTTAACCATCTTCAGAATAAGGTCAATTATCTTCTGCGAAAGATCGAGACAAAGCCCGGAGATATTATTCTTGACATTGGCAGCAATGATGCCACTTCATTAAAATGTTATCCATCAAATTTGCGGAGGATCGGAATAGACCCTACCGGGAAAAAATTCAAAGAATTTTATACGAACGATATTGAACTAGTGCCTGATTTTTTCACTGCCGCCAATTTTCGAAAAATATTTCCAAACGATAAGGCAAAAGTGGTCACCTCCATTGCCATGTTCTATGATCTGGAGAATCCGGTACAATTTGCCAGCGATATCGAGTCAGTGCTTGAAGCAGATGGCATCTGGCATTTTGAGCAGAGTTATCTGCCGTCTATGTTAAGAACACATTCCTATGATACAATCTGCCAGGAACACCTGGAATATTATTCCCTGATCTCAGTAAAATATATCACGGAGAAAGCCGGTTTAAAGATTCTGGATGTGGAGATGAATGATATCAATGGCGGAAGTTTTGCGGTAACTGTTTGTAAAAAGGAAGCCCATTATAAACCCAATACCGCTGTTATAGAATGGATGCTGGAAGAAGAACTGAAGATGGGATTAAATACTATCAAGCCTTACGAAGAGTTTGCACGTAAAGTAGTTGACCATAAAGACAGCCTCCTCTCCCTGCTCACCTATTTAAAAGCCCAGAGGAAAAAGATCATGGGTTATGGCGCATCTACCAAAGGAAATGTATTACTACAGTATTGCGGTATTGATTCAAGATACCTGGATGCAATTACAGAAGTGAACGAACAGAAATTCGGTTCATTTACACCCGGCACACTGATTCCCATTATTTCTGAAAAAGAAGCTAAAGAACAGCGCCCTGATTATATGCTTGTGCTGCCATGGCATTTCAGAAATAATATTCTTAGCAGAGAAAAAGAATATCTCGCATCCGGAGGAAAATTCATTTTCCCATTACCTTATATTGAAATTGTATAGATGAGCAAGAAGGTACTTTTCATAAATCACCCAGAAAAAGAATGTGGTGTTCATCAGTTCGGTGAAAACACTTCCTCAGCGATCAGTCAGTCGAAGGAATTTGATTTTATTTATTCTGAGTGCTCCAATGAGCAGGACCTGGCTGAACATATTTCAAAGCATGATCCGGTGGCCATCATTTACAATTATTATGGAAGTACCATGCCCTGGTTAAGTACAGAGCAAACAAGGGGTAACCAAATTATACATATCGGCATAATTCATGAAGTGACACAGGAAAGAGTGAATACGGCGAATAAGACCCTTTTTGATTTTCATATCGCGCCTGATCCGACTGTTTTACTGACCAATCCTATTGTATTTAAAACAGGCAGATTAATTCCGATAAATAGAGGAAATACAATGCCTCCGGAAAAGCTAAGTATTGGAAGTTTCGGATTTGGAACCAGGGGCAAAGGCTATACCGAGATCATTGACGCTGTGCAAAATGAATTTGATGAGGCCCTGATCCGTTTTAATATTCCTTTTGCCCGTTTCGGGGATGCAGACGGACAAGGAGCCCATTCGTATGCGGAAGCATGTAAAAAACTTATAACAAAGCCTGGCATAGAATTAAAGATCACTCACGATTTTCTTTCACAACAGGAGGTACTGGAATTCCTTGCCTCGAATACCCTCAACTGTTTTTTCTATGATGAAAATAAAAACCGGGGTATTTCAAGTGTGATCGATCTGGCTCTTGGTGTTGACCGCCCTATCGCCATCACTAAGAGCAATATGTTCAGGCATGTGACCCATACAAAGCCATCTATTTGTATTGAGGATAGTTCACTGCGTCAGATCATCTCAAATGGCACGAGTCCATTATCCGCTTATAAAAAAGAATGGACGCCTGCTAATCTTTGCTGGGATTATGAACGCATCATACGATCTGCTATTGCCTATCACCAACCTCAATCGGCCCAGGGAAGTCGAATAAAAGCATTGCTTGAAAAAACGCCTGTAAGAAGGATATTTCGCCAACTGAAAAAATTTGCACGCTTCTCCTCAAATAAAGATAAACTGATGCTTGCGGGGGAGATGAAGCATAGGCAGGATATTTATAAGCAATATAATATTCCCGTTTCGGGAACACTGGTCAATACTCATATTTACAACCGTATACTTGATAATAAGGCAAGAGAACAATATGACTCAGTGATCAAATTACTCTGTCAGCTTTGTCCGGATGAAATGAGCCGTAAAATCCCTGAAGCCAATATTCAACAGGCATTTGTCTTTGAAACGGTTCGTGATCTTAGCCGGCTATTTACTTCTCCTCGTATTCTTTCTGTAGGTTGTTATGAAGACACTGCTTATATGGGATTATTAAAATTGGGAATCGCCTCAGATGGTATCGACCCTCTTTTGAATTATGATCTGACCACATTCATGGAGAAACCAGGCGTAAAAGAAAATAAATATGATATTATTTTTTCCACCTCGGTGATAGAACATGTGTCTGATGATGAGAAATTTGTAAAAGAGATCAGCGAATTACTGAATCCCGGTGGCTATATTGTTTTCACCTGCGATTATAAACAAGATTATAAACTAGGCGATAAGATTCCCAGGGTCGACTTTCGATTTTATACTAAAAATGATCTGACTAACCGACTCCCAAAAGCAATGAAGGATATTGATATCCACGGGCCCGCAGAATGGGATTGCCCTCAACCAGATTTTTGGTTTGAAAAGATTAACTATACATTCGCCAGTTTTGCAGGGAAGAAAAGATCCTGATCAGGCTTTATTTCTATGCCTGAAATTTTTGATGATCTCTATTGATTTTCCAAACTGTCCCCGTCTGAAAAACATGAAGGCGTATTTATACATAGATATTTTTCGGGGACGAAGTGTTTCATGAAATTGTGATCTTGTAGTTTCCACTCCCTTGTCAAAAAGCGAGGAAATTATTTCAACAGCCTCCCTGACTTCTCTCTTTGTTGATTCAATGATCTGACTATTCTCAATTTTCCACCAGGCATGATCATAGGCCACGGAGGCAAAACTGAACCCTTTGGCCCGGTTTAGGAATTGAACCATTGGAACTCTTTTCGCTTCTTCACTGGTACAGGCCCAGGTAACACCGCTTGAACATCCGATTAATAAACTGCAATAATGACTAAGGGCAACATTCTCTCTCAGTGAGATTTCATTGGCAGGAATAATTCTTGGATGAACTGATTCTAATTTTTCATGTGTGCTGATGAGAATCAGGAGTTGAGGATAATTTTCAACTAAAAGATTTGAAAGTTCCATTGCCCATTTGGTATTGACAAAAGATTGTCCGCTAAACGAAGAACATTCCATCAAAATGACTTCCTGATAATTTTTCAGTGCATGCTTTTCCGCGAAGTAAAGAACCTTATTACTTTCCTCCTCCGTTAATTTTAAAACAGGCCGGGCATTCACAGTAACCGGATGCGGATAGGCTCCATAAATAGTACCTCTGGTGGTACCATCAAAATGATGAACATTATCTGGATAGATCTGTGTAAAAAATGTTTCATCAAACTCTCCTGCTCTCTTTTTTTCAGCAGCTTCCTTATGAAAGGCATACCATTCTTCTTTTAATCCTGCCTTTTTTGAACTGAGTTTGACCTCCCAGATAGTATCAACATCCGGATTATTCAGTATCATATTTTTACAAAGATCACTGATTGCCCAGGTGAGATGGCAACCGGGAAAATCTTTTTTTATCTGTCTCGCAATAACGGTTGCCATCAGGCAATCTCCATTAGAGACCAGCATTCCAAGTAATATTTTTTTTGGAGGCGATGGCATTTTCAATTTTTCATCATCATATTGGCAAGCGATTCTATATCCACTTCGGGGTTCCATCCAATTCCGAACATATCAGCAGGATCGGCCACTAATCTTTTAAAGGAAGGAATAAAACCAGTTTTAATTTTTACAAATTCTTTCCAATCAGCCCCTGCCTCTGCGAAGCATAATTCAAGCCATTTCTCAATGGGATATGCTTTTCCCGTACCAATACAGGCTTCGTTGAGAATATCGCTTTTTATTAATTTATAAATGCCATTTGCAATATCCCCGGCGAAACCAAATTCTTTTTCTACACTGATATCCGCGATCTCTAAAACAGGTTTTTCTCCATTTTTTATACTGAGGGCCGCATCCACGATCATGCTATTCAAATGCCTGGCTTTTCGAAAAGGACTATCATGGTGAAACAGGTAACCCGTTTTAACGGTCATTCCTTTTTCGCGATAATATCGGGCAGCAAAAACAGATTGGATACGAGCCATTGAATAACTATCAGCGGCGTGGAAAGGATCCGATGCTTTGATCGGTTCACCCTTATTTTCAAACTGTAATCCGCTTCCGGTAATAAATACGCGTGAATGAGGGGAAAATTCAAATGCTCTTTCCAGAATATTCAATGTGCCATTAAGAATAGTATGCTGATGTTCCCAGAGTAATTCATGGCTCACGGAGGAATTAGCCGCAAGGTGAAAGATCATGGATGGTTTTTCTGAAGAGATCAGAGCTTTGACAAATTCTTTGTCACCCACATCTCCTTTGATCCAGTTTCCATCAGACC
>JAYTXP010000211.1:0-26437 GCA_043742885.1 Chitinophagaceae bacterium
GAAGGGGATATATCTGGGTACCTGGCCATTGGAGATAATTATTTCCTTATTTCATTTTCAGGACGACCACACCATGTGGTGGTACCATGGTTTTATAGCTTGTAAACCTACCCAGATCTTTTTGCCTCCAGCAATCCCGGATCGAAAAATTGTGGGAAGAGCGGTTAAGCGCTTTTATCGGAATGGATATTTCTAGATAGTTTTCTGAAAGGTTGAAAAGCCCCAGCGCAAGACCTTTATCGCTAAGTTCCTTTACCCAAACCTGCGAAGTATCAGAATTAGCCACAAGCTTTGCTTGCTTTCCTAATGCGTCCTGGTTAATATCTATCATTTCATCATTTGTCAGAAGGCCCAAAGTAAAATCGTCCAGCCGACTAATATCACATCCAATAAGTAAAGGGGAAGAAAGCAGGCACCAGAGACTGATATGTGTGTATTGTTCATCCGGGGTCAACCGCGTTGGATGAAGCCTTGGTCCCCATCCCACTTCTCCGACGATCAGCATGTCCGGATCATTCCACCTGCCTGGCTTTGCATATTCCGACATTTTGTTCTGTGAGAAGCCAATATTTTTAAGACTTTCCCAACTGTCTTCAATATCTCCGGTTGTTCGCCAGCTATTACCATCTACAAGAGACCCCCATTTCCAAACCTCTTTCATTCCATACTGACAAAGACTATAAATAATATCACGGGGCTGAGAACGAAGTGCTTTCTGCATTACAGCATACGGCTTAATATAGGAGGAAAGCGATGTGTCTTTTTCAGCAGAATGAACTGTTTCATAACTGCACCAGTCATATTTCAGATAATCAATTCCCCAGGATGAATAAGTAGCAGCATCCTGCGCCTCGTGTTGATAAGATCCGAGATAACCACCACAGGTTAGTGAACCCGGCGAAGAATATATTCCAAATTTCAAACCACGATCATGCAACCAGTCGCCCAAACCTTTCATGTTTGGAAATTTTGAATTAGCGATGATCTCTCCCCGTTTTCCGCGTACAGAATCTTCCCAGCCATCATCTATATTCATATAGTTCCAACCGTGGTCGGCAAGGCCCTTATCGATAAGTGCCTGTGCAGAGCTTCGAAGTTTTGCCTCGCTGACACTGAGACCCCAGCAATTCCAGGAGTTCCAACCCATTTGTGGAGTTAATGCGATCAGATCACCACAATGGATGATCAATTCTTTTTTTGTTTCTCCCAATTCATTTTTTACTGAAAGAAACAAGGTCTGTGAGCTCGCTGTTTTTATCTGCCCCCGAATCACTCCTGAAACCGGATCAAGAATTAATCCTTTCGGAAGATTGGTCACAGAATAAGAAAGTGGTTTTTTACCTGTGGCCGCGATTTTATATAGAAAAGGAGAGTTGGGTCGTACACCAAATACAGAAGCGCCATTGATACGAGGCTTTTCGCCCGGAAGAGGGGTTAAAATATAGGAGTTGATTTTTTTTGCTTCAACTCTTTTCTTGCTATTCTCCTCAATAAAATAAGCAGATAGTTCCATGCGACGGTCAGAAAAATTCTTCATTTTAAAACTGCGACTGGCTCCGGGCTCCATGGCAACAGGCGCATCCAAAAGATCAATAGGTGCCATTTTATTTCCGTCGAAAGAATAGATAGCCGCCTTGAGCATGCCATATACCGATTGTCCGGCACTATTATGAATATTTATGACCGAACCTTCCTCATATGTTTTTCCAAATTCAATATTCATGGATACGGCATCAACGAGATCCATCATATTTATATAAGGTGAGGCAGAAAAAATGCCTCCGGCACCTCCGCCATCATAGACTTTTACAGAAATAAGATTTTGCTGATCCCATAATAAATAATGGCTGTTAGTGGGTAAGTGTATTTCCCGGATCTTATTCCAAACCGTATTATATCCTTCTTTATCAGAAGGAAAAGATCCATTTTTTGCAATCAGTATCCCGTTCAGATAGATCTCGTCTGCATCATCAATTTTTGAAAGAAAAATACGCAGAGAGTCTTTCCAAAAAGATGCGTTTTTTAAAGAGCTGTTCAGCATGAAATGAAAACGATACCAGGCATATCCATTATAATCGGCATAACCCTGGTTCTCCCAGACATCGTTGCAGTTTATTTTTTTCCATTCATTATCATTAAAGGAGGGGAGCGACCAGCTATTGTCATCACCGGTCCTGAATTTTGCTGAAGACAGGTCAATGCGATCTATTCTTTGATTCTGTGCCTCTGCACAAACAGCGATAACAAGCAAAAATGACAAAATAAATTTATGCATTCATCATAATTTTTCAAACAACGAGCGAAGTTTTTCGCGTGTCATGATCTTCTCCCAATCTTTTCCAAGTGCATTTTCCCATAATGGTTTCATGCCCATCGACACATTGATCATTGTATCAAACTGTTCCTCGTTAAGTCCCGAGCAAAGTCCGGTAGGGATCTCTATCTGATTTTTATTCACCATGAATTTAAATTCTTTCACGGCTGCCGGATAATAATCTTCCAGGTGATTCATGACAATACAATTGCCGATACCATGCCTGGTGCCCAGCAAATAACTTAATCCATAACTCACAGCATGTGCAACTCCTACCTGAGAATAAGCTATACTCATCCCTCCTGAATAGGAGGCCATCATCAGCTGATCATCACATTCTTCATCCCAACAATTTTTCTGGACAAAAACTTTACGACAAAGCTCCAGCGCTTTTTCGCCATAACTTTTACTGAACTCATTAAGGAAAGTACCTTCAAGACTTTCTATGCAATGGATATAACAATCCATTCCGGTGTAGAATCGTTGATTATGCGGTGCGTTGGCTGTGAGGGTTGGATCGAGAACGATCTGATCAAAAGGAGTGAAGTCGGAGTTCATGCCCAATTTTTTCGTTGGGCCCGTTAATACGCAGGTCCGGCTTACTTCAGCACCGGTGCCACTAAGAGTAGGAACACCCACTTTGTAAACGGCCGCATTTTTCACCAGGTCCCACCCCTGGTAATCTGCGGAAGAACCTTCATTATTCATCATAAGGGCAACAGCTTTTGCCAGGTCCATGGTAGAACCACCGCCAATACCAATGATACCGCTGACGGTACCAAATTCTGCTTTGAGATCTGCTGCAATTTTATCTACATAAGATGTTTTCGGCTCCAGGGTCACATCCGCAAAAATGATACGATCAGTAGACTGAACAGGAATTCGATCAGTCAGCCATTTCCCCCTTTCGTTAAAAAAAAAATGATCTACAAGGAAGACCATCGGAAATGAAGCCTGACAATGAGGAGCTATGATCTCTTCGAGCTGGTCGAAACTACCCCTGCCAAAAACCACATAATCGACCATTTTAAAATTGCGAAATTTCATAATTGCGAAGGTAAGGACGATCATACCAACGATGAAGATGCGGGCCTTTTTCGAGGTTGAGAGGGTTATGGGGTTGAGAAGGGTTAGTCTAAACTCATTAAACCCCACTAAACCTCCTCAACTTTTCACTTTTATTTTACTCAACAAGCCATCAAGGTTGTTGAATCGATTCTCCCATAATTTGCGGAAAGGATCAAGCCAATCAGCGATATCTTTCATTTTTCGGGCGTCCAAATAGTAATGAATTTCGCGACCGGAACGATCCTGTTTTAAGAGCTGACATTCAGAAAGCACCCGAATATGCTTGGACACCGCCTGTCGAGACATGGAGAAATGCTCTGCTAAGGCATTGGGTGTCATTGTTTGAATGGCGATCAGTGTGATGATTGCCCGACGGGTGGGGTCGGCAATTGCCTGGAAAGGGTCTCTTCTCATGTTATATTATTTGCAACTATTTGGTTGCTAATTTAGGCAACCTTTGAGTCAGACAAAATAAAATTTTAAAAAAAGTATTGAGATCATTCGCCAGCGTATGAGGCCTTTAATATTCCAAGGTCCAGGTTTCAAAAATCCGAGTAACAACTGAATAAAACCCGCTACCGCCAGCTGTAATCCACTGATAGAACCCACTACTTAACCGCCAATGACCTTTAATCTTGATTTCACCAATTTTTTTACCAGCATCACTGGTATTTATTTTCAGCTATGGTTTATTCAGCCAGTACTGAATCTGTTCAGGCATGGTGGCTTCTTCGGTCCATGTTTTCGCCCTTCCATTTTCTCTTATTCCAACGGATAATTTTTTCTTCAGCAGATCAAATACAATGATTGCATTTGTGGCACCGCAATTATGAGCTTCACAGAAGGCAGATAAAAAAATATTTTTTTCTATTTTTATGGGCTCCTCTACCTGCGCATGGCTTTTCAGAAATTCAAACCAATAATCGCTCACAAGTTTTTTTAGTCGCAAGACAAGCGGGTCATAGTTTAAAAGGTTTACTTCAGCCGGATATTTATTTCCGAAAAAAGCAAGAGAATCCATTGGATCGGTAGCCGGTAATGGTTTTGTAAGGGTCGTTGAATCTATTACTGGAACTACTTTATTTTCTTTTGGTGGTTGGCAACCCCAGCAGGAAAACAATACAGTAAAAAACAGAAGCTGCAATATTTTTTCAAAACAAACACTGTTCACAACGCCTTTGTACTGTCCATAATTTTCAGTGATCGCATAACCGGACCGCTGATATACCTGAATGGCTTCGGGTTGTTTTATGCCGGTTTCAAGAATACATTTTTCATATTTCAGTTCGCGGGTCCAGTCCTCCAATTCAGAAAGTATTTTTCTTGCGATCCCCTTTGACCGATGATCGGGATGAGTAAACATTCTTTTGACCTCCATTATACCGGGAGCATATTCTCTGATAGCACCGCAACCTACCGCTTCACCATTTTCATCGGCAACCAATACATATTTGATGCTCTCCAACTTATTGTATTGCATATAAAATCCATGATCTTCCCCGTCACGTATAGAAAGATCTGCATTAAGCAGGCGAACCAAATAAATAAAATCAGGGTTCACGGCATCTGTTCGAATAATATTGATCATATCAGTAATAGATAGGTTAAAAATTTTTCTACAAGGAAATTAATAAATATGTGCGGGCTATCGCCAGATATTGAAGCGGATCCTGAATTTTTTATCCTGTAACAGTGCCCTCCAGTCAATAAAAAGCAGTCCGGCGATGAAGAGCAGGCCGATTCCCAGGGCAATTAATGATTTAACAGACAACATACCAAGAAGAATTGTTTTGGTATTTTCAGCGGCGTATTTTCCCATCATCACGGCTACGGTATCGCTGGTTAATTTACCCACGCAAAATGCGGGGATGATATTAATCCATTTCATTCTGGCTATACCACCTGCGATAAAAAGTGGCGTGGATGGGAGGGGCATCAATGTATAAAAAAGGATGAATAATTGACTTTTCCAGCCGTTGCTATCGAGTTTCTTGCCCAGAAACCGGATGTCTTCTGTTTCGCGCCGGTTAAAAATTCTATCAGAAATTTTTGGGATGTAAACGGAAAGTATACCCCTGCCTAATACTGATCCGGCCACTCCAACAATGATCACTGGCCAAACCGGCAAGCCGAACATGATCTGAAATAATATCATTATGGTAAAAGCAGGAGGTAGTGGCAAGGGGGTGATATCCATCAGAACAGCACCTAAAAAGACAATGATATACTGCCACCACATATAATTATTTAATTACGGAAGTAAAGAAAAAACAGGCAGTAGAAACAGGACCAGGATCAGTCAATGTCCTTATTTTGGTTCAGGATCAGCAGTCTTTAATTGCTCGGCCCTTTTCAAATCTTCAGGAGTATCTATTTCAATTCCCATATAATCTACAATTACCATTCTTAGCGAGACCCCATATTCCAGATATCGAAGGCATTCCACTTTTTCCGCGGCTTCCAGCGGGGTTACCGGCCATTGCGTAAAATTCATGAGGGCCTGCTTTCTAAAAGCATATACACCGATATGTTCATAATAGGTGGTAGCATAATCTTTATCACGTGAATAAGGAATAACAGAGCGACTAAAGAACAAAGAATTCATATTTCTGTCTACTGCTACTTTTACAAAATTGGGATCATCAATATTTTTTTGTTCGGTAAGTATCTGCATTAATGAGGCCACCTGTACGGTCGGATCCTTAAATTGTTCCAGCAGATCTTGCAGAGGTTGTTTTTTTACAAAGGGTGTATCGCCCTGCACGTTTACAATAATATCCACATCCATATAAGCCGCTGCTTCAGCAATACGATCACTTCCACTTTCGTGTTCTTTTTTACTCATCATGGCCTTGCCGCCATTTTTTATTATCTCATCATGAATGTTCTCGCTATCTGTGACGACCACTACTTCATCAAATAAGCCGGTTGCTACTGTGGCTTCATAGGTGTGTTGTATCACAGATTTTCCTGCCAGCAACTGCATCAGTTTGCCCGGAAAGCGCGTAGCAGCATACCTGGCGGGGATCATAGCGATTTTCTTCATAAAGTAAAATTAGCAGTTTGTCGTTTGAGGTTGAAAAAGCCCGATTCCCTTATTTTTTGTAAAAAGCAGCGTGCAGCATTATTGTTGAAGTATAAATAATTACCACCAGCACCAGCCACCGAAGAGTTTCTAATGGTAAGGATTTTACAATCAGTGCTGCGATCAACACTGCGATGATGCCCGGAATGGCCATACCCACAGCTGCTTTTCGGTTATAGGCACCTGCCCTGATGAATTTTACAGAGGCTGGCGGCATCAGATAGGCACAGGATCCCATCATGATAGGAAATGCTACCTGGGGAGAAAGGCCGAGGGCAAAAACCAGGGCCATGCAAGGGGCATAGAGTCCAATGCCGGCAGTCATAAGTGCACCCAAAATAAAATTTACCGAAACGGCGATCACCAGCTTGCCATTGTATAATCCGATAGCTGATCCTCCACCTTGTATCCAGTTCATTATACGTGCAAACATAAATCCAGCTGTGATCAATAAGGCTACTCCCATGATTAGCCGTATCTTTTTTTCAGGCAATTTGGACATAATACCCGCCCCCAGTATAGCACCTGCTGCTGCAGAAAAAAGCATAAGGATAAGTGTGACTGGCTCCACTTCAACAACTGTAATAAATATGATCGCCTGTACCAGCACAGGAATCGTGTTGGCCACGTTAAGCGTTCCCGGAAGAACCCGGTCTTCTGTTTGCCTGGTAAATTTCAACAAAGCGGTCTGGGGTGCAAATGCTCCGATACCTAATACATCAAAAAAATTTACAACAAAACCTATGATACCGGTCTTAACCCAACTGACTGGTTCCAACCCATCCCTGTGTTTGCGAAAATCACGAATCAGCACCAGGCTGTACCAGATCGTTAGTATCAGGAGAGAGATCCATATAAAGGGGATCATGTTGTTGCTTGTTTATTTGTGTGGGTCAAATGAAATTAAATAAAAAAACAAGAATTGATTTTATCATTATCTTAGGTTACAAGGCAAAATGAGAAAAGTTTTATTTATATTCTTTACAATGCTTACTGTTTTGCCTGTGAGAATTTATGCGCAGCAACTACCGTCGCCGCTGAAGGTTTCTTTTCAGCAGTATCAGGAAATGAAACGGAGATCCGCTTTTAATCTTGACTGGGTTTCCATAGGCCCCACCGTTAATTCAGCAAGGGCTGATGTCGTGCAGGCAGATCCTCTTCATCCGGGTACGCTATATGCAGGCTTTGGCTCCGGCGGGTTATGGAAGACAACCAATCATGGCATTAGCTGGGATTGTGTTTTTCAGGACAAAGCCTCATTGGGCATTGGTGATTTCAAACTGGCACCCTCAGACCCGAATATCATTTACCTGGGTACAGGAGAAAATCTAAAAAAGCCCCGAAATTTCACCTTACCCGGAACAGGTATGTATAGGTCCAACGATGCAGGCAAGACCTGGACCCCTATTGGTCTTGAAGACTCTTGGTCTATTGCAGATATTGCGATACATCCGAAAAATCCCGATATCGTTATGGTGGCAGTATTGGGACATCTCTGGTCGAAAAACAAGAATCGCGGACTATATCAAACAACTAACGGAGGTAAGACCTGGCAACAGGTATTATATAAAAATGATTCTACCGGAGCAAATGATGTGGTCATTGCAGCATCTCATCCTCAAACCATGTATGCTTCTTTATGGGAACTCTATCCTAGTATCAGTGGAAAGAATAGTGGCGTGTTCACGAGTAAGGATGGCGGAAAAAACTGGATTTCCAGTACCAAAGGACTACCATCGGGTCCACTCACAGGACGGATAGGGGTTGCTGTATCCTACTCCAATTCGCTTAAGGCCTATGCACTGGTAGACAACCTGAACAATCCAGCTGGCCAGTCGGCAGAATTGTATAAAACGATTGATGGAGGACTAACATGGAATAAAACACACAGTCTGCCATTGCGCATTTACTCTGTGATCGGATGGTATTTTTCACGGGTTTATGTAAATCCTCAAAACGATGAGGAGGTGTATTGTCTGGGTGTTCGACTGGTACACAGCACAGACGGGGGTAAAAATTTTTCGGTAATAGGCGGCATGGTTTCGCGTTCCAATCCGGGTGCCGCCAGCGGTTTCCATCTCGACCAATGTTCGGTATGGATAGATCCAAATGATCCGCATCACTTGGTTGCAGGAAATGATGGAGGCTTGTATGTAAGCTTTGATAGCGGATCTTCCTGGTTCCACCATAACAATATACCAACGGGAGAGTTCTATGATATTTTTGTGGATCAGAAACAACAGCTGATCTACGGAGGCACTCAGGATAATGCCACCGTTTATGGACCAAACCTTGAGATCAATCCCAAAATAAAAGATCCATGGAAGTATATCTGGATAGATCCATGGGATGGTGGTGATGGTTGTGTGACGCAGGTGGATCCGGATGATGATAATATTGTTTATTACAGCTCTCAAAACGGAGGTGTTGTTCGGTTTGACAGGAAGGCTGATTCTGCAGTTGGCATAAGACCCAAACTACCGGGCGAGATAAAGGATACATTATTGTTCAACTACATAACACCTTATTTCATTTCACCCCATAATAGCAAGACCCTTTATATCGGAGGGAATTATATATTCAAAACTGATGACCGAGGTAATCACTGGAAGCCCATCAGTTCTAATCTCACCAACTCTTCTAATGAGGATAAAAAATCTTTTTCAATGGGGGGCCTGATCGAATCTCCGATCAGCAAGGGATTGCTTTTTGCAGGAACAGACAAAGGCGCCTTCTGGGTTTCTATAAATGACGGTGCTGCCTGGGAGGAAAACGACAAGGGCCTTGCTAATAATTATATAAGAAGTATTTGTCCTTCCCGATTTGACCGATCGCGGGTTTATGTTGCTATGACAGGCATCAACTACGACGATCTTCAATCTTATTTATATGTATCCGGAGATCTGGGAAAGACATGGACATCTATTTCAAACGGTCTGCCCATTGAGCCGGTCAATGTGATTCTCGAGGACCCTTCCAATGAGGATATTTTATATGCGGGAAGTATTCGGGGTGTATATATTTCGGTTGACAGAGGTAAGAGTTGGTCTTGTTTTGGAAATAATATGCCCGGAGTAGCCATCGCTGATCTTGAAATTCACCGATCCACTAATACATTGTTCGCTGCTACCCATGGAAGAGGCATCTACCGAATTGATCTGGGGCCGGTTTATACATGGATCAAACAACAGAAGCCCGTTGACAAGGATCATTTATTTGAAATTGCAGAAACACATCTTCCCTGGTTTCAGTCGGCCTCCCGGCTTCCCGACCCCCGGACCGCTGAAAAAGCAGTGATCAGTTTTTGGCTGGTAAAATCCGGACCCGCTTCACTTATTTTGACAGACGATACGAATAAGGAGATTTGGACTTTCAAAATTGAAGGCAAACAAGGGTTTAATCAATATCGTTGGGACCTTATCCTAAGTCGTCTGAAAAGCGATCTGCCGTATTTCACTCAATATGAAACTTACCTGAAGGCGGGCATATATAAAATGATCTTGTCGGTTGGCAATAACCGAATAGAACAACCCTTTACTGTCGGGAAAGCTATTTCACCATTTCGCGAACCGAAATATTAAACGATCTTAATTTTAATTTTTATAACATGAAACAAATAACAGGCTTCATTGGATTTCTGATTCTTACTCAATTGATTTGCCTTTCTGGTTTTTCACAAGCGGATAGTCTTGCAAAGGCCCGATCGGAAAAGTTCATCACAAAGCATTCCGCCAAGATCGATAATAAGATTATTAATTATACCGCTACGGTTGGAACGATCACTTTAAAAAACGAGAATGATGAACCCATTGCTTCTTTTGGATATACGGCGTATATAAAAGATGGAGAGGCCGATCCTGGCAAACGCCCCATCACCTTTTCTTATAATGGGGGGCCCGGCTCTTCTTCCATGTGGCTGCATATGGGTATCATGGGACCGCGCCGTGTGGTGGTGAACGATCCGTTTCCCAATGGACCGGCTCCATATAAAACTGAGGACAACAATTCTTCAGTGCTTGATATTACCGATGTAGTGATGCTGGATCCGGTAGGTACTGGTATCAGCCGCGCTGCAGGCAAAGCGAAAAACAGCGACTTCTGGGGCGTTGATTCTGATATCCGGTCAGTCAGTCAGTTCATCAGAAACTATATACATGAAAACGAACGATGGAATTCTCCTAAATACCTGGTGGGTGAAAGCTATGGCACATTCCGGTCGGCCGGAGTATCGGATTATCTTCAATCTAATTATGGTATTTCTGTCAATGGAGTTGTGCTGGTATCCTGTGTATTAGATATCAGAACGCTCTCATTTAATCCTTCTGATGATATTTCCTATGTGGTAAATTTTCCAACCTATGCTGCCACCGCCTGGTATCATAATAAAATTTCTAATAAACCCGCCTCTCTTGAAGGCTTTCTTAAAGAAGTTAGAGCATTTGCTTCTGGTGAGTATGCAAGCGCTCTTCAAAAAGGAGACCAGTTAGGTGATTCAGAAAGGGAAGTAGTTTTGAATAAATTATCTGCTTACTCAGGCGTCAGTAAGGAGTACTGGGACAGAGCAAACCTGAGAGTAAAACAACCACAATTTGCGCAGGAGGTACTCAGGGGAAGCGGTTTAATGGTTGGCCGGCTAGATTCCAGGTATACCGGGATCATTAAAAATCTGCTGGCAGAAAATACTTCTAATGATCCACAGTCTTCAGATATTTCACCAGCTTTTATTTCAGCGTTTATGAATTATTATACCACCGAATTAAAAGTGAGTAAGGACAAGAACTATAATATTACTGCCAATGCGTTTTCAGATTTCAAATGGGACTGGAAGCATGCCAGAAGCCAGGGCGGATTTGGAGATGCGGTTTCACCAACCACCTCTCCTGATCTGTTGAATGCTATGAACAATAATCCTAAAATGAAAATATTGGTGATGAATGGATATTATGATATGGCCACACCTTTCGGAGCTTCAGAGTATACTTTTGATCATCTTGGGCTTACTAAAAAATTAAAAGCAAATGTTTCTTTTAAGTATTATGAGGCAGGCCACATGATGTACATACAACCCGAGCTGGCTGTAAAATATAAAAAGGACCTGGCAGATTTTATTACAGGCAGCCTGAAATAGGGATATTCCAATTTGTTCCTATCTTTTAAGAGAATAAAAAAGCAAATGAGTACCTATCCAAGCATATTCAATGACGTTATTGGTCCGGTCATGCGTGGACCCTCGAGTTCTCATTGCGCCGCCTCGCTTCGAATTGCCAGGTTGTGCAGGGACCTGATGGATGGAAAGATAAAAGAGGTGCATATAGAATTTGATCCGAACGGTTCGCTGGCAACAACGCATAAGAGCCAGGGTTCTGATATGGGACTATTTGGGGGTTTCATGGGGTGGGAAGCCTACGATGAACGATTACCTGAATCAAAAAAACACCTGGAGACCGCAGGAATAAATTATACCATCAACATTGTGGATATAGGGGCTCATCATCCGAACACCTATAAGATCACTTTAAAGAATAATAAAGAAACGAGAAAGCTTACTGCCATCTCTACGGGCGGAGGGATGATCGAAGTGATTAGAATTGATGAACTGCCCGTATCTATGGCGGGTGATTATTTTGAAACCCTGGTCTATTGTGAGGATCCTTCCCGGGTTGTCGATTTTCTGAAAACAACTGTATCATTTGATGAAATAGAAATACACAGCGGCGCTCTTCATTTTATAGAGATAAAAGGGCAATCATTCCCTGAGCCCGGAATTTATGAAGAGCTGCTTCAGCTGGAAGGGGTTTTATTTATTAAGCAGCTTCATCCGGTGTTGCCTGTTGGGGCGCGCAAAAAGATGGAGGTACCATTTATCACCTGTGCCGGGATGCTTGAATATAACAAGGATAAAAACAAACCCCTTTGGCAATTGGCGGTAGATTATGAAATGGCAAGAGGCAATATTTCTGCTTCAGAAGTATTTGAAAAGATGCGAATGATCATTCGCATTATGGATGATGCAATCAAACAGGGTCTAAGGGGAACCGAATACAAGGACCGTATTCTGGGAAGCCAATCGCCGCAATTCATGGAGAAGATGAATTCAGGGAAATTGGTAGGCGGCGATATGAATAACCGCATCATTATGTATACAAGTGCCATGATGGAAGTGAAAAGCTCAATGGGTGTTATCGTGGCAGCACCTACGGCCGGTAGTTGCGGCGCTTTACCGGGAGCCTTGTTTGGTACGGCTCATTCAATGGAGATGTCGGAAAATGACCTGGTGAAGGCCATGCTTTCTGCCGGACTGATAGGAGTATTCATTGCAGCACATGCCACTTTTGCTGCGGAGGTAGGAGGCTGTATGGCAGAAACAGGTTCAGGAGGAGGGATGGCGGCAGCGGCCATTGTTGAGATGCAGGGAGGTTCTTTGCATCAGTCCATTGCAGCTGCTTCATTGGCTTTGCAAAATTCGTTGGGTATCATTTGCGATCCAGTTGGTAATCGTGTGGAGGCTCCCTGCCTGGGCAGAAATGTAATGGCTGCGACCAATGCGGTTTCCTGTGCTAATATGGCCTTGTCCGATTATGAACATTTGATACCGCTGGATGAGGTAATTGAAACCATGAAAGCGGTAGGAGACCAGATACATCATACACTGCGCTGTACCAATCTGGGCGGACTTTCCATCACATCTACTGCTAAAATAATAGAAGCCATGCTGGAAGAGGTTCCAGGGAAAGTTTATAAAAGTTGCTAAAGAAAGTTGAGCTGTTGAGAGGTTGAGCTGTTGAGTGAACAAACCTAAAGATTGGAGTGGCCACTCAACAGCTCAACCAGCCGGAGGCCTCAATCTCTCAACTATTCAAAAGGTCTTTTCAACAGCGCAAGAAGATCTTCATTCTTCTCTTCAGGAAAATCTCTGTCAATACCATAGCGAAGATTCTTTACGTCCAATTTCTTGAAAGTACCCAGCAGGCGATCCCATATGGAAAACACCGCGCCATAATTACTATCGGTAAAAGGTTGTTTCCAGTGATGATGCACTTTGTGCATATTGGGTGAGATCAGAACATAACTAAGGGCTTTATCAATCCCTACCGGCAATTTCATATTGGCATGTGTAAAGCCAGTGGCCAGCAATAACAGGGTTTGATAAATCATTACCCCGTACATGGGTGCTCCTGAAATAAAGATCAGCAACATAAAGAAAACACCACGAAGAAAACTGTCGCCCGGATGATGACGAAGTCCTGTAGTCACATCTACATTGGTATCTGTATGATGAATCAGATGAAAACGCCAGAGCAGCGGAACTTTATGCATGATAAGATGAACCAGCCAGCTGCTGAAATCGAGAGCAAGTACGGTGATCAATACAGCCATCGCCGTTTTGACATGGAACCAATGAATTATTCCGAATTGATTATATCTGCACCAGTCGGAGAGTGCTACAATAAGAATGGCAAGAAAAGTATGAATGATCAGGTGAATACCGGTGAAAACAAAATTTACGCCGGCGTGGCGCAATTTGTTTTTCTTATAATGCATGGGTAAAAGCGGAATAACTCCTTCAATGATCCAGAACATCAGCAGTCCGACAACAAGAATGGCCACCCTTTCCAGGGGTCTTTTTTCAAGGGTACTGAAATGTTCTATTATCTCATTCCACATGGCTATGCATTTTGATCCTCATCTGGAGTGGGGGCTAAATTTTCCAATATACTAAGCGCTTTTTCTACTTGTTGTTCGGGAACCATTAATTTGATGCCCCCAACGGCATAGGTAAGAAAAGGATCTATAGTGACCGTATTTTCATCCGCCAAAAAACAGTCCACCTCCTCCGATCTTAACCTCCCCATATCAATATGAGCAGGAATATAGTTATCATAGGTGCGAATTTTGACGAATTTCATTTTTACTGATTAAGCATCAGCGGCATTACAAGCATCAACAGCTCTTCATTTTCGTCTTTTACTGTTGGCTTAATGATACCTGCTTTTGTAGGGGTGGAAAGTTCCATGGTTACTTCATCGCTATCGGCCACGCTAAGCATTTCAATCAGGAACTTGGCATTGAATGCGATCATCATATCTTCTCCGTCATAAGAGCATTTCATACGCTCATTTCCTTCAAAACTGAAGTCAATATCCTGTGCAGCCAGTTGCAATTCGCTGCCGCTGATACTCAGCGCTACCTGGTTGGTGCTTTTATTACTAAAAACGCTTACACGACGAAGTGCACTTTGAAAATCATTTTTATTTACTGTCAGGCGATAGGGATTCTCTGTCGGGATCACCACTTTATAATCTGGAAAACGGGCATCGATCAGTCGACAACTCATTTGAGTGCTGCCCTGCTTTACGAAAAGATGATTATTATTATAGCTTACAGTGATCTCTTCATCAGTTACGGGAATGGCGGCCTTTAACAGACTTAATGGTTTACGCGGAACGATGAAAGAGTCTGTTTTGGGACATTTTACCTCTGTTCTTTTATAACGAACCAGGCGATGGGCATCTGTTGCAACACACTGTATACCTTTTTTATCCAATTCAAAGAAAACACCTGTCATAGCTGGTCGAAGATCATCGTTGCTTGTAGCAAAGATTGTCTTGCTAATAGCAGTTACCAATGCCGATGCAGCCATCGTGAATGAGGTTGTATCATCGGCAGCAGGTTCTTTTGGAAAATTATCCGGATTCTCGCCCATCACTTTATATTTTCCATTATCACTGGTGATCTCTATAGCGAAATTCTTATCGATACTAAAAGTCAGAGGCTGATCAGGAAGATTCTTTAATGAATCAATCAGTATGCGTGCGGGAATACAAACCTTACCGCTTTCCTTAGCCTCAATATCAAGTTGCACACGCATTACGGTTTCCAGGTCAGTGGCTACTACGGTCAGTTTATTCTTTTCCACCTCAAACAGGAAATCTTCCAAAATCGGAAGCACGGTATTTGCGTTGATCACACCGGCAATATGTTGCAGTTGTCTCAGTAAAGAGGACGATGATGCTATGAACTTCATACTAAAAATTGAATGAAGCGAAACTACTGATTTTTGGTTTACAGGCAATAGGTTTAAAGGAGGGAAAATACCCTATATGGCAGCAGGGTTTTGTTTAGTAACTTGCTCTTCCTGAAAGAAAAGAAATATGTTGGAAAAACTATTTGGATGGGGAAAGAAAAAGCCGGAAGTGAAGGTCCGGCAGAAGGACACCCAGTTCGGCCGTTATTCGGATAATAATAAACCAGTTGGTAAGGTAGCCCGCTGGACAGATGCAGACAACCTGTTTAAGGAAAAAAGATACAGCGAAAGCCTCGATGCTTTTTTTGAATATCTCCGCGATGATAACGTTCAAAACGTGATCTATCAGCGAAATGGATCAGAGGGAAATTTCCAATTTTACCAGGGATCAAGAATCGTAAGGGGTAATTTTAACAAAGAAATACTCCAGGCTGAAGTGATCCTGGCCCGTATGCCAGAGCCATCAGTTCCCGTAATGCGAAGACTGCTTGAAATGAATTTCAGCCTTTATTATAGCCGGTTTTCACTTGACAATGAAAGGCTCTGTATGCGTTTTGATACGGATGCAGAAACAGCCAGCCCGGGTAAGTTATATTATGGACTAAAAGAGTTGTCTACAAAAGCCGACAAGCAGGACGATCTGCTGGTAAAAGATTTCACTACTCTTCAAACTACAGATAACGAGCATCTTCAATCCGTGCCCGAAGAAGAAAGAGAACTCAAGTTTACTTATTTACAAAAATGGATCAGTGAAGTGCTTGATTCCATTTCGGGTCTGGATATGGAAAAACTTTCAGGTGGCATTGCCTATATGCTGCTTGCGCTTATCTACAGATTAGATTACCTTATCTCTCCGGAAGGCACTTTATTGAATGACCTGGAAAAGATCGGGAATATCTATTTTAAAAAAGATGAGCGACCAGTGCAGGAGAAGAATCGGGATATGATCGAAGAGTTTAAAAAACTAAAAGCAAGAACAAAAGAAGAGATCACAGAGCAACTTTTCAGATCTAAATATACATTTGCCATCACGGCACCTCAAACATTTAAATCCATTTCTGATTCCATACATAATGCAAATTCCAATCTTCCCTGGTACAGAGATAATGGACATGTGCCCATTGCCTGCCAGATAGCAGAATATGGTATCGCTTATTGCCAGTATTCATATAGTTTACCAAGACCTGTTACTGAATTTTTTCATTTATTCATGATAGTGAACTACCCGGAATTTTTTGAAGCACTGGGTCATTCTAATTATTATGATGAAGATAAAAAAAGGCTGGACTCGCAGGCTATTCTGGATCGTATTCAGGAGATCGAAACCGAATGGAGGCCAAAGTATACAGGCATGGAATTGAAAATATCTAATATTAAATTCGATAACCTGGTGAACTTTAATTTTACATTCACCACAGAGATCGAATACCTGAATATGGATCAGAAATAGATAGTATGGACCCCCAAAAGATCATTGAGCAATATCAGAAAGCTATTATTCAGATCGCCGCTCCTTCAGGAACCGGAACAGGGTTTTATGTGAAGGAATTCAACCTTATAATTACCAATGACCATGTGGTTGGAGATAATGTGGAGGTAACCGTTGCGGGCAAGGCATTTGAAAAAGCGTTATCGAGGGTTTGGTATACCGACAGAAAACATGATTTGGCTTTTCTGGAAGTTCCTGCCGGTGTTGAATTACCCGAAGTAAGCCTGGGTCATTATGAGGAAATGAAAGACGGAGATGCTGTAGTAGCTATTGGTCATCCTTATGGATTGAATTATACCGCTACACAGGGAGTGATATCTAAAGTGGATCGTATTCGCGATGGCGTAAAATATATTCAGATAGATGCCGCCATTAATCCGGGAAACAGCGGAGGTCCTTTAGTGAATATGAGAGGAGAAATAATTGGGGTAAACTCTTTTATTATTCGCGGAGGAGACAACCTGGGATTTGCCTTACCCGTAAATTATCTTCGAGAAGCGCTTTTATTGTATCAACCAAACAGAGGATTGGCCTCTACCCGTTGTTTCAGTTGCGGGTTTGTTGTTACCTCTGCAAATATTGATTCAAAAAAATATTGCCCCAGTTGCGGAACAGAAGTAACACTTCCTGAAATTTCCGAAGTGCAAGCCGAGCCAATTGGAGTAGCTAAGACAATTGAGGATATATTAAAATCATTAGGAAAGGATGTAAAACTTTCAAGGGAAGGGAATAATGTTTGGAGTGTAAAAGAAGGATCTGCCAGGATCAGGATCACCTATAATCCGGAAAATTATTTTATTGCCGGCGATGCGTATCTCTGTCAAATGCCTTCTGACGCTACCCGTATCAAAGTATTATATAAATTTTTACTGGAAGAAAATTTTCGAACGCAGGGACTGGTCCTGAGTTGTGTAAAGCAGAATATTGTACTCAGCAGTATTATTTATGATCTTGACATGAATAAAGAGAATGGAGAAGAGGCGTTCAAAAACCTTTTTTCGAAGGCAGATTCTTATGATGATTATCTAAAGACAGAATTTGGTTGTGTGGACCGATTGGAAGAATAGGCATGGCTGTTTATAAAAAATCAATTACTAAAGAAGAAGCGCTGCAGAAGCTGAGGCATTATTGTGCTTATCAGGAGCGTTGTCATAGTGAAGTAAAAGAAAAATGCTATGAACTGGGCGTTTGGAAAAAAGATCAGGATGACCTGCTCTCAAAACTTATTGAAGAAAATTATCTGAACGAGGAACGTTTTGCTATCGCTTTTGCAGGAGGAAAATGGCGGATCAAAAAATGGGGAAGAACGAAGATCCGCTACGAACTGAAGCAGAAACAGGTAAGTGATTACTGTATTAAAAAGGCGATGAAGCAAATTGTGGAAGAGGAATATGAACAGGTATTACAGGGTCTTTTGAAGGAAAAATATGATTCGCTGAAAAATGAGCAATGGATCATCCGCAGAAAAAAAACGATGGACTATTTAATTAGAAAGGGATTTGAGCCCGATCTTATTAATTCCCTCTATCCTTCTAAATGAATTTTTAACTTATTTTGCACTATGTCAACGCTTCTTTTCACGATTATTCAGACCGACCTGCATTGGGAAGACCGCCAGGCCAACCTGGCTATACTTGAAAAGAAAATACTTTCAATAAAAGAGAAAACAGAGATAGTGATCCTGCCTGAAATGTTCAGTACCGGTTTCAGCATGGAAGCATCAAGGCTTGCAGAAACAATGGAAGGAGAAACTGTGAATTGGATGAAGCGGATAGCGGCTGAGAAGAAAATAATTCTTACCGGTAGTGTGATCATCGAAGGGGAGCCCAAAAAATATTTTAATCGCCTGCTCTGGGTGTTGCCCAACGGGCAATATGGTATTTATGATAAGCGACATCTTTTTGGTTACGCGGATGAAGACAAACATTACCAGAGCGGAGATAAAAGATTGATCGCCTCAGTGAAAGGATGGAAGATCAATCTACTGATCTGTTATGATCTGCGGTTTCCGGTATGGGCCAGGCAACGGGTTAATGAAGCGCCAGAATATGATGTACTGATCTATGTAGCCAACTGGCCAGAGCGCAGAGCAGATGCATGGAGATCTTTATTAAAGGCCAGGGCCATCGAAAATCAATGTTATGTAATTGGCGTAAACAGAGTAGGGAAAGATGGAAATGATATTACTTATTCAGGAGAATCGATGGTAATTGATCCGCTTGGTGAAATTCTTTATAAGAAAAAAGACGAAGAAGATATTTATACTATTTCACTGGATGAGGATCACTTAAAACAGATAAGAGAGCGTTTTCCATTCTGGAAGGATGCTGACCCTTTTCACCTTAGCGACTGATCATTTTTTTTCTTTATCCTGACGGATCAGCTCCATTGCTTTTTCCACTTTGTAATCTATATTTCTGCGGATAGCTTCTACATTAGGAAGTGCAGGCGCTTCCGGCTGAATTCCTTTTCCGGTTTTAGGAATATCCTTATCAATTACCAGCCTGAACAAGGGTAAACGAAAACGAACCCCTGTATTAGGTAGTGTTACATCGGGGATCAACCAGGCTGAATTGCCATATGCACCGCCACCTGTTTCTTCTCCCACTGTAGTCACATTATCCTGCTTTATAAGCGCTGATGCAAACAAGGCAGTGGCCGAAAAAGAATTGCCTCCGGTAAGAATATAAACCTTGCCATCGAAATGATCTTTTACTCTTGGTTTGAAATAATGTCTTTCAAAATAACCGAAATGATAATTTCCATCTTTTTTTCTTCGGGTGAAAAATGTCATGAAAAGATTGTTCCAGAAATTATCTGCGATATATTTTCCATAATGGCTTCCACGATTCTTTGCAAAAAGAGTGTCCGTCACTTTAAATTTATGATCACTGATGTATCGGGTAATATTTGTTGAATTACTTACGCTTCCACCTCCATTACTTCGAACATCAATGATCAAATGACCAATTTGATTTTCATTCAGTGCATGAAATGAGTTCTTAAAAAATTTTCTGAGACCATATCCTCTTCCAAAAGTGGCCAGGTCCATCATGGCAGTATGATTGACCGTATCAATCTTCAGCAGACGAATAAAATTTAATTGCTGCGACTTCCTTTCTTTTTTGCCGGGCCGCGGTTCATTTCTCGTAGGTCCGGGTACATGGTTCATTGTATCCATAGAGGCATTATAAACCGGAACTGAGACAGAACGAATCTCTCCTTTCAAGTTCCGGTATTCAATTGTATATCTGTCCGATATTCCATAAAGCGAAGTATAAAGCGTACCAAAAAATCCGCGATTGCTAAGCGTCTGATATTTATTGGTTGTATTATATCCATCTGTGGAAACGTATTCAAACATGGTATCCACAATTTGTTTCCAGTAGTGGCCATTGATGCGTTCTATAATCGTACCTCTTTTTAAAACAGAATCTCGACGATTCAGATTTAAAGTAACCACCAGCGCACTATCCCAGACCTTCACACTTAGTGGAAATAGTTTTCCTACTCTAACCGTATCGAGGTATTTATTCCAGCCTTTAGAAGGGCGGGTGGTGGTATGGCCGCAATCGATCTTTGATGTTACAAAATTCAGTATTTTACGGAATTCTGGTTCGGTCATGGAATCCTTCAGCTGTTTTCTGCCTTCCTCAAAATAATGATCCATACTTTCTTTATCTGTATACCAGTAAAGACTTGGGTGATGGCGCTCTAATACATTTTGATAGATGTCAAAATCTTCGCGGATCTTTTCTGGAGCGTATTTTTTTGCGGGAGAAAATGGCACACGGCTCACGGAACAGGAGAAAAAGCATCCTGCCAGCACGATGATCAATAGGGGCGTAGTCTTCATCATACGGATAGCCGATTGGCTTTTTTATTTTGCCAGGTGATTCCATCCCTGTGCTGTGATCGGATGCTGGCCGCCACCTTTTGTAATAATAGTAGCGCCTTTTTCGATCTCCGTCATATAACCGATCACACTGATCTGTTCGTTCAATACCAGTTTATCGTGATCTTCCTGGGGAATGGTAAACAATAATTCATAATCCTCGCCTCCACTTAACGCACAAGCAGTAGGATCTATTTCAAATTTGTAGGCTGCCATCTTCATTTCTTCAGAAACGGGTAATTTTTCTTCATATAATTGACAACCAAGCCCGCTTTCCTTGCAAATATGTAAGATCTCCGAACTCAATCCATCACTTATATCCATCATAGCAGTGGGCTGAATTTCAGATTGGGCCAGAAATTCTACAATATCCTTACGGGCTTCCGGTTTTAGTAATCTGCCAATCACATAAGTCTGATTTTCCAGGTCGGGCTGAACACCCGGGCTTTCCATAAAGATCTTTTTCTCTCTTTCCAGATACAGCAGTCCAACATAGGCACCACCCAAATCACCACTTACACAAATCAGATCTCCTTTTTTCGCAGTATTTCTTTTTACATATTTATCGGGAGCCACTTCACCAATGGCAGTAATTGAAATGATAAATCCTTTTTGAGAACTGGTGGTATCACCTCCCACCAGATCAACTCCGTATTTCTGGCAGGCCGCGTATACGCCTTCATAAAATTCATCTATTGCCTCAAGACTAAAACGATTGCTGATACCAATGCTGATCACTATCTGTGTAGGGATCGCATTCATCGCATAAATATCACTTATATTAACTACCACCGATTTATATCCCAGGTGTTTCAACGGTGTATAGGTCAGGTCGAAATGAATGCCTTCAAGTAAAAGATCTGTACTGATTACGGTTTGCTTACCGAAATGATCGATCACAGCCGCATCATCACCAACTCCCAATATGGAAGAGGCGTTTTGCAATTCTATATTTTTTGTGAGATGTTCAATCAAGCCGAATTCACCCAATGAACTTAATTCTGTTCTTACCTCGCTCATAACTGTTTTTTATTATTGATCACTGCCACCATGTCCTCATGTATATGTCCGTTAGTGGCCAGAAGTTTTGGCTGATAAACAGAGAATGGGTTTCCCATCTGATCAGTAACCACGCCACCTGCTTCTTCCACTATTAGATAACCTGCTGCGCTATCCCAGGCCTCCAGTTTATGTTCATAAAATCCATCAAATCTTCCGGCGGCCACCCAGCAAAGATCTATTGCAGCGGAGCCCAGTCGGCGAACAGGCACACCTTTGCGAATAAATTTTTCAAATATTTCCAATGGCCCATTGTCCATATTGATATAAGTATAAGGGAAGCCGGTAACTAAACATGCTTTGATCAATTCTTTCTGATCACTTACATGAATAGGGTTTCCATTGAGGCTGGCGCCTTTTCCTTTTTCCGCGAAAAAAAATTCGTTGATATGAGGATTATAAACGGCGCCCATGATAATGATACCATTTTCTTCTATTGCGATACTCACACAATTCAGTGGAATGCCATGCGCAAAATTCACCGTGCCATCAATAGGGTCAATGATCCATTTAAATGGAGAACTTTTTTCGATGGCGCCTGATTCTTCTCCAAGGATCTGATGGTCGGGAAATTGTTGATGAATGACCTCAATGATGGCTTTTTCTGATGCGTGATCCGCTTCGGTAACAAGGTTGTTTACCCCTTCTTTATTGCTGACCTTAAACGCCTGATTAAAAAAACGAAGTATCTGTTCAGCACCCGCATGAGAAGCGGCTATCAATGTGTCTTTGAGCATGGGTGCAAAGATAGTTATCTTCGCTGTTCCTATAGGCTTACCATATTGCAACTGTCTGTCGTCATAGTCAATTATAATGTTAAACACTTCCTGGAACAGTGTCTCTATTCCGTTTTTCGCGCTATGGAAGAGATCGAAGGGGAAGTGATCGTAGTGGACAATGATTCGCGCGACAATAGCCTTGAATATCTGGAGCCAAAATTTCCTGGCGTTCATTTTATTTCTAATAGAGAGAATCTTGGTTTTGCGAAAGCATGTAACCAGGGAATGAAAAGGGCCAAGGGGGAACAGGTATTATTTCTGAATCCCGATACTATTTTACCTGAGGATTGTCTGAAAAAATGTCTTGATTTTATGAGGTCCCATCCGGATGCTGGTGCCCTCGGTATTAAAATGCTTGATGGAAGCGGGTATTTTCTGCCGGAATCTAAAAGAGCTTTTCCTTCACCATGGACTTCCTTATTTAAATTGTTTGGATTATCCAGACTGTTTCCAAGATCAAAAATATTTTCACGCTATCATTTGGGTCATTTAGATAAGAACACAAATAATAAAGTAGATGTGCTGGCCGGAGCTTTTATGCTGGTGAGAAAACAGGCATTGGAAAAAACCGGAGGATTTGATGAACGGTTCTTTATGTATGGTGAAGACGTGGACCTTAGCTATAGGATTGAGGAGGCGGGATATGCTAATTATTATTTTGCGGAAAGCAGTATACTCCATTTCAAGGGAGAAAGTACCAGGAAAGGATCTTTGAATTATGTACGCATGTTTTATAAGGCCATGAGTATTTTTGTGAAAAAACATTATGGTGGATCAAGAGCGGGGCTATTTAATTTTTTCATTTATTTCGCTATCTGGTTCAGAGCGGCTTTATCGGCTGTAGGAAGTTTTATAAGAAAGATCGGACTTCCTCTGATCGATGCAGGTCTTATCCTTCTTTCATTCTGGCTGGTGAAAAGTTTCTGGAATAATTATGTGCGACCGGATACAACCTATGAGAACCGGCTTGTATGGATCTCTTTTCCTGCATTTACGATAGTTTACCTGGTTACCGCTTATTATGCCGGTCTCTATGATCGATGGTATCGAAGAACAGAACTGATCCGATCTGCAACCATCTCTATTATTGTATTGCTTGCCTCCTATGCACTATTGCCTGAACATTACCGGTTCTCCCGTGCCATCATACTTTTTGGCGCTTTGCTGGCTCTGATACTGATCGCCATGTTGCGTTGGCTGCTAGTGAGCATGAAAGTCTTGAGCAGTATAAAAGAAAAAGAGGAATTATTTAATACCGTAGTGGTAGGAACATCGGATGAATTTGAAGAACTGATGAAATTGTTACGATCAGCTACTATCGAAAATAAAATAATAGGAAGAGTGAAGATCGATGAGTTAAATGGCAATACCATTGGAAAAATGGAAGACATGAAATTACTGGCGGACCAGGTTTCTTTTCGGGAAGTAATTTATTGCCAGGGAAAACTTTCATTTTCACAGATCATTGATAATATTCAGCGGTTACCAGCAGGAACGGGTATCAAGATCCATTCATTCGGGAGTGGAAGCATTGTGGGAAGCGAATCGCGTGACCTTTCTGGTGAGTCCGTTTCAAGCGAAACAACCTACAAGCTTTCAGATCCATATAACCGGCGACTTAAAAGATTGGTGGACCTTAGTTTTTCATTTCTGATGTTACTGAGCTCGCCCCTGCAGCTATTTATTGTGAAGAGGCCATTTTCATTTTTCGCGAATTGTTTTTATGTGATGGTTGGAGCGAGAACCTGGATCGGATATGCAGGTACGGGTCAGGGACTACCATTATTAAGAAGATCGATCATTACTGCAAATGGAATCAGAACTACCGTAACGCAGCAATTAACCGAAGAAAGCCGGAGTATGCTTGATCAATGGTATGCACGTGATTATGATCCGCTGGATGATCTTAAACTATTATGGAAGTCATACCGACGCTCAGGTGGATAACAACGATTTACATTTATATTGCAGGCTTATCATTATGTATCTTTAGAAGAGATCACTTACATGGCAACAATTATCGATATTAAAATACCGAAAGCGATCGCCGCTGCACTAAGACTGGCGCCTAATGATGCACGCAGTCAGCAACTCAGGGTGCTTAAAAAATTGCTTCGCAAGGCGAGGTTCACCGAATTCGGACAGCATTATCATTTTGATGAGATCCTTATGAACCGTCATCCTGATAAAAGATTTCAGGAAAGAGTGCCGGTTCATGATTACAATAAGATCTATGAAGAATGGTGGAAAAGAACCCTTGATGGAATTCCGGATGTAGCCTGGCCCGGAAAAATAAAATATTACGCACTTAGTTCAGGAACCTCAGAAGCGGCCAGTAAATATATTCCGGTTACACGCGACCTGCTTCGCAGCAATACGATCAATTATATGCGCCAGCTTTTGGGCCTTATGCGCTATGAAGAGGCGAATAAATGGGCCATGACCAAAGGCTTTCTTATGCTTGGCGGCGCAACGGATCTGAAAAAAGGAGAAGCCGGTTGGTTTGCAGGTGATCTCAGTGGAATACTTGCGAAGAAAAGACCATTTTGGTTTCAAACTTTTTATAAGCCCGGTGGAAGGATCGCGGCTTTACAGGATTGGAATCAGAAGCTGACCGAGATTGTGGAGCATGCAAAGGAATGGGATATTGGTTTTATTGTGGGTGTACCTGCCTGGTGCCAGATGTGTATGGAAATGGTGATAGAACATTATAAGGTGAAGAACATTCATGAGATCTGGCCCAACTTCAGTTTTTTTGTTCACGGCGGAGTAGCTTTTGAACCATATAAAAAAGGGTTTGAAAAATTATTGGGCCGGCCTATCGTGTATATAGAGAATTATCTTTCTAGTGAAGGATTCATAGGCTATAAATCAAGAGAACAAGCGAAGGGGATGCAACTGATTTTGAACAACAATATATTTTTTGAGTTTGTTCCATTCAATGAAAAGAATTTTGATTCTGAGGGAAATATTGTGGACAATCCCGAGGCGCTCATGATCCACGAAGTGGAGCTGGGAAAGGAATACGCATTACTGATGAGTACGAATGCGGGAGCCTGGCGCTACCTGATAGGAGACACTGTAAAATTTGTGGATCTTGAAAAATCCGAACTGGTTATCACGGGTCGTACCCGCCATTTTCTTAGCCTTACCGGCGAGCATCTCAGCGTGGAAAATATGAATAAGGCCATTGAGCTGGTAAGTGAAGAATTTAATATCTCCATACCGGAATATACTGTGGTAGGATTTCCTTATAAAAACTTTTTTGCGCATCGCTGGTATGTGGCTACCGATGATAAAGTAGATACGGAGAAACTAAGATCGAGAATTGACGAACATCTCCGACTCTTAAATGATGATTACGCCACAGAAAGGGATAGTGCACTGAAAGATGTTTTCCTGGACGTGTTACCCGAGGAAAAGTTCATGAAATTCATGGAACTAAAAGGAAAGCTGGGCAGCCAGCATAAATTTCCCCGGGTAATGAAAGGTAAAATGCTGGGTGATTGGGAAAAATTTCTGGCCACTGGATCTCTTCAATAAACCCGGGGATGATCGAAGCCATAATAAAAGGATTGGGTCTTGGATTACTGCTGAGCATCTCTGTGGGCCCCGTTCTTTTTTCGATCATCAAGCAAAGTATTAATAACGGACATAAAGGCGGACTGACTTTTGCTATTGGTGTTTCCGCCAGCGATATTACGCTGGTTCTGGTCTCTAATG
>JAYTXP010000212.1:0-10791 GCA_043742885.1 Chitinophagaceae bacterium
GGGAACGAATTTATTTAATTTTTCAAAAAATTAGGTTGACTTTCTATAATCTTTAATTGATTAATTGATTCAATAATAAACTTAGCTTTAATAATTTTAGCCAAAGGACTACTTGATTTAAGATTATTAATTACTTCATTAAGGTCTACGCCAGAATTAATTCTCAAATCAACTAACATTTGTTGACTAACTATACCCACCATTTTATTGTTTCGAATAATTGGCCCACCACTATTTCCGGGATTTACAGTTATATCCGCTATAAAATAGTATAAAACCGGATTACATAATGCTGTTTTTCCAAAGGTAGTGAGGGGTAAAACAACATCCTCATCAAGTATTTTATTCTCAGCTTCTACTTTGGTAAGAGTGGAAAAAGAAGGATATCCTATGGCAAGTAAATCTTCACCAATTAAATGATTATCGACTGTGTCAATATTATTAATATTTATTGGACTATACCCGTCTTCTTCTAACAATTTTCTTAGCGGAAAAGTCTTTACACTTTGTAATGATATAATTGCTATATCTATATTATCATTTGAAAACTTAAATGGCCGAGTAGCAGAATCCTGATTAACTTCTGGTATCCTTAATAAATTATACCTTCCGCTTAAATAAAGGCTAAAGGGGGTTTTAACTGCTATAGAACTATTTAATTTTTCAAAATATTCAAAACTTCTTTTTTGTCTATCCTCTCGTGTAAAATAAATATGTCTAATTGTAAAATTCTTGTCATAGACCACATGCTTTGCTGTCACTAAATATCTATTATCTCCATCCGAAAGATAGATTGCTGTTCCGGAAACTCTAATAGTTTGTGAACGCAGTTCATTATAATCATTCAAGGAATCTTTTCCTGAATATTCTTTAATGTGACTTTTCTTTTCTTTTATAAAATTCAATATCTCATATATGTTGTATCTGTCACAAACACTTTCAATATTAAGGACAGATTTTTCCCATAAACCAACAGGAAAACTTGTTTGAGTTGTAATGTGTTTGGATAAAGCACAAGAAACAAGAAAAGTCATCATGAAAAATAGAGTCACCCGGAAAAAAATTATCATAATTCTATTTGTAATAAATATTAATAATTTTCCCACACTTTTATAGTCTTCCATATCTAAATTTATGATATAAGGTGAAGCATTCAAAAAATATCACAATTAAGGATTATCCGGTTTACTACCTTTTCCCATAACATGAAAGTCCACATAATAATTTTTATCCAAAAGGGAACTAATCTTTTACGCAGAGAATCGGAGACCACTTCCATAAAAGTACCCCCACTCCTGATGGCATCCTCCTATACCCCCGGTAAGATTGAAATTGGATTTAATAAAAAAGGGTAACCCCATAAAATATAGAAATGAAAACGAGCACAGCTAACTTTCCGGAAACCCACCAAAGTCTAGCATCACCCTCATAGATTGAAAAGGGGAATAGGCAAAGCTACCTTAGTGAAATTCAAACTCACTCGGCATATCCTCAAATTGAGCTGTCCAGTTATTCCTTCAGAGGTAAGCTCAAAAGGTCAGCCTATTTGCAGGATATGCCTCGTTCGTAAGGCACATCAAATATTTATTTGAAAGAGAAAGGCAAGCAAAAAAAGAGCAAGATAGACGGCTATCACAAAGCCATGCTGTAAAAACAAAAAGCTTACGGCATAAAACACAGCCCCACGCACAAAGCCATAATTTATTCCGTTTCCTTTTGGTTTTTATCCACGCCGTCTGCTGCAATGGCTTTCTTTTTTCCCTTTTTCTTTTGAAATAAATTTTTGTTATGAGAAAGCAACTAAGAATCATTTCAGCCCTTAGGCTGGCAGTAGACCCATGGAGCAAAGAAACCTATCCACTCCCAAGAATCCCCAGATTTGCCCACTACAAATACCTCAGAAGGCGAACTAAGTACCGAAATGGTAAAATGGACGTGGTTGACCTGACAGGAGGCTGGTATATCCTATGCTATCCTAATGGGAGACGGATGCTATCTGCTCTACCGTTCTGACAAATAGGAGTAGCAGGAGGGCTATAAAGGGCATTCCAGTTATTCCAAAAGTCTGTTATTCTATTCTCCAAAGAGTGCAGTATATAACAATTATTAATTTCTCAGATTAATTAACCTATATAATGAATAATGTTAGCCATAAATCAGGGCTAACAAAAAGGCTAACAAAATATTGCCAAAATGGAATAATTTGTGGTCTATAAATCTGTATTAAACACTACAATCAAGAGGCTTACGGGGTAGCTCAGCTGGTTAGAGCATCGGATTCATAACCCGAAGGTCGGCAGTTCAAGTCTGCTCTCCGGTACATAACAGGACTTTTCGGCATTAGTCCGAGAGGTCCTTTTTTGTGTTCAATAAGAAAAAAGCAATCAATCTCATTAAAATGATAAATATAAATAACAGACCTATCAGAGTTCTCTTGTCAGGCTTAACTCTAACCCTACTATTTTCCTACCATCAAAAAAACGAAATAAACGATAAAAATAAAGACAAGCAGGACGTGATACCTACATCTGATATTGCGCAAAATTTTAAAGGTTCTGTCGATATTGATACCTCGTCCTGCGATCCAAATATTTGGAAACACGTATATAATCCCACTCGCCTTGAAGTGATCAATAAATGTATGACCGTTACCGGCGTTATTGAACAATCAAGTGCCGATGATGATGGCGATCAGCACATGCTGCTAAAGCTAGATGCAGGGCAAGAAAATTTATTGAAAAAAAGAAATGTAAAAAAGAAAAACGGCAATCTTGTTATTGAAGCAGTGTGTATGAATAATATTACCAACCCCAAAGTTGGCGGAGCCTGTAAAGGATATATTAATCATTTAAAGTTGCCTGAAGTGGGCGACCATGTAAAAGTATCCGGCAGCTATGTAATAGACACCCACAATGGCTGGGCAGAAATTCATCCCATTTCAAAAATTGTAATAATGAAATAAGTTACAATATGAAATATTCTTTGAACTGGGCGTTTGTACTTGGCTTTGCAGGTTTCATTACTTCGTTTGGCGCTCATATAGTTGCAGTTAATCTTCCTTTTTATGCGGAAAAGATAGGCATTGGCTTAACCATGATTGGTGTATTGATAGCTGTATATGATTTTGCTGAGATACTTGCAAGCACTAGCATAGGAACTGTATGGACAAACTCTGATGTTTTAATAAGTAAGTTGGCAACAGAAAATACAATGGGTACAACAATGGGTGTAGCAGGATCTTTTAAAGAGTTAGGCGATATGATTTGCCAGGTAAATATCAATTCAAACCAATTTATTAATTATTCTATATATTTCTATTTCACCACCGTCACTTTCAGAAATGTCGCGGGTATAGATATTCGATTCGGATCTCCACTTTTATTTTCCCGAACAAATAATTCCTCTAACTCCTTTTGAAGTTCTTCCGTCTTGCCATTTTTTTCCGCTGCCTCAAAAGCATTCATGGTAGGACCATAATAATTACGGAAACGCTCTAGAAACTGAAGGGATGATAAATTTGCCTGGAATATATAGGTTTCCCTCTCACAGGAAATTTGCGCAGGATCAATACCCGCCTTATTAAACCGGTCGATCACCTGCGCCTCTACACCCCATAACATAGGACTAATAAATCCTTCTGGGGGTTGAGGCGTATAGGCAGAAACGATCTTTAAAGTTTGTGCTACCAATGTGGGGTCATTTGGAATCCAGTTACCCATTACAATGCGTCCACCAGGACGTGCAACACGCACCATTTCCCTTGCTACATCAAATGGCTTTGGCGCAAACATGGCACCGAAAATACTTATAACCAGATCATAATTATTATCCGGAATTCCTTCCAGATTAGTCACATCCCCTTCGCGAATAGAAATATTTGTAAGACCCATCTCATG
Source organism: Chitinophagaceae bacterium (assembly GCA_043742885.1). GTDB lineage: Bacteria > Bacteroidota > Bacteroidia > Chitinophagales > Chitinophagaceae > JJ008. Next base: position 3,897 of record JAYTXP010000212.1, read on the forward strand.
GATTCTCTTGTTACCTGCTTCAACCAGGTTACGCGCAATATCAACCCCCTGTACGCTGGCTGCCTTTTTCGCGGCAGGGATAGCAGTAGTACCATCACCACATCCCAGGTCCAGCACCTGCATACTGTTATTGATACCTAATTTTTCGACTAATTCGACACCGAATTCCCTCATGGTTTCTGCCAATCGGGTGAAGTCGCCTTTTTCCCATAGTGCCTTGTTGGGATTTACAGATGGAACATTTGATGATTCATTCATGGTTTTTGTATTAATGTTGAAGAATGTTCATTCTCTTATTGAAAAGCCATCATTTAAATCTGGCGTGAGAAAAATTCCAATTCTAATCCCCCTTTCGGATTGAAATATTCAATTTCGCATCTAGCGTCGCGGTCATAGATCGCAAATAGGCAGAGAATCCTTTCTCCGTTTTAAAAGCCGGATCAGATAATTCCCAACCGGCTACCGCATAATAAGTAATGGGATAAATATTATTGACTTTTAACTTGACCAGGTAGGTTGAATTCACTTCCCCATCCTTTGGCGCCTTTTCCCAGCCATCAAAAAGATCCCAGGGTACCAGCAAGGCCATTCCCAGGTTGAATTCCTTATTATAGGTCTGCTTATCATACGTGTAAAGCACCATCCAGTTATTCACTTTCATCTGCACCGGAATTTTTTCTGTTTCTACTTTCGGTAAGCCTATCAGCAATTGTTCATCACCTGTAAGATCTTTAAACTTTATTGTGTTTTCATAAGCATAAGAACCAGCCCATATTGCAGGTTCCTCCCTTAAATGGTAATGTAATTCTTGTCCCGGTCTCCATTCATCATAGTCAATGAAAAATGAACCATAGATTGGTCCGTTATTCTGAATTTTGAAATGCGTTTCCTTTATTGTATGAATGCTGTCTTTGGGAGAAACTCCCAAACGAATGATCTTTCCATTATGTATAATACCCAATCCGCCTAACCCGAGTGAAGTACCCACAGGCAATACATCCCTTCCCCAATCCGCCATCACATGATAATTATCAATGGGCTCTCCGGTTTTGGAAATACCCACTGAGTCAGGCATAAGGCCTTTTATTTTTTTACCGAATACATCCTTACTGTTTCTTCCATCCAGGTAATGTCTGAATGCCACTTTCTCATTCTCAAAACTAGGCCCGTCTGTTTGGTAAGCCTGAAATCCTGATAGCTTAGGCAACATGCCGGGTAGAAAGGTCTCTTCAATTACATTTTTTAATGGCTCTGTCTTGCTGTTTCGCTTATTTAACCGTATCCTAACCTGCTGCTCAAAAATGGTAGGCTGATCTGTCCAGGTTATTTTAAAATGGCGAGCCTCATTTTTTTCCATATCTATTACGAAGAACAAGCTTTTGTTTCTCCTTGAGTCCTCCTGGGTAATTATCTGGCAGGGGATCTTATTATTTTTCATATCTGTCAGCAATGGAAATCCATGGTTATGCTCCAGAAATGGCCAATCCACAGGGGTAATGTATACTGCCCGCCCGGTGATTCGCGAATTCGATTCATTTAAGACAGTTATGATGAATTTCTCAGGTTTCGAAACCGAAGCCGGAGCCTGGGACAGGATGGCATTGATATTAAAAGAACTTAACAGGAAAAAGAATGGGATCAAAATATTCTTTCTGCTAAAGTTTGGTTTCAACATACAATAGAATTGGTCGTTGAATGTAGTGATTTATTCTGTCATTACTTATGAGAGATAGTGATTTTTAATTATGTATTCAATGCCCCCAATTGTTGAACATTCACAATTCCTTATTAAAGTCTGGCCCCTTTTTTATCCTAACCCCACCTCAGAATGCATCTCGGGAATCTCTACATCCACAAATCCTTTTCTTATAAGCCTTTGTTGGAAATCCTGCTGCACATTATACTCTCCATGTACAATGAATAATTTTTTCACTTTCGTGGCATCCTGGCAAGCCAGCCATTGGCAGAGATCTTCATAATCGCCATGTGCACTCATGGATCGAATAGCACCGATCTCAGCATGTACCTCATGTATAACGCCATAAATTCCTACTTCCTTATCACCATCAAGTAATCGCCCACCCAGAGAATGAGGTTCACAATAACCCGTGAAAAGTATCGTGTTGCGACTGTTCTCAATATTATTACTGATATGGTGTTTTACTCTTCCTGCATCGGCCATACCGGAAGCACTAATGATAACCATTGGCCCATTCATGAAATTGAGCTGCTTGGATTGATCAACCGTTTGGATATAACGTAGCCCTTTGAAAGCAAATGGATCCTGATCAGATTCCATCACTTTCTGCAGATATTTATTAAAATAACCAGGATATCTTTTTACGATCTCGGTAGCTTGTATACTTAATGGACTATCCACGATATATTGAAGATCCGGTAAGCGGCCCTCTAATTCCAGTTGATTCAACGCGAATAATAATTCTTGAGTACGTCCAACACTAAACGCGGGCATGATCAGTTTACCTTTTTTCTGCAAACATGCTTTTTCTATCCAGCGCAATAACATATCCGGAGTGGTCAGATTATTATCATGTAAACTGTTTCCATAGGTAGATTCCATAATGATATAATCTGCCTGAGGAAAATCCTGTGGTGATTTAAGAATTACATCCCGGTACCTGCCCACATCACCGCTGAAAGTAAGATGTGTTTCCTTACCTCCTTCTGATATTTTAAGATGCACGCAGGTGCTTCCTATGATATGGCCAGCATCTGTGAACATGGCCTGCACACCTTCTATTACATCATACCAAATATTATATCCTCTTTCATCGAGATGGTCCAATGCCTTATTCGCATCGTCCACTGAATATAAAGGTTTCAAATAGGCAATTCCTTCTGCCGCATTTCTTTTATTCACGTATTTGATCTCATCCTGCTGTATCTCTGCCGAATCTCTTAATAATACAGAAGTAAGATCACGGGTTGCGGGAGTACAATAGATCCTTCCGGTATAACCATCCGCCACCAATTTCGGGATCAATCCGCTATGATCTATATGCGCATGGGAAAGTATCATGGCTGATACAGAGGCAGGATCAAAACCAAGATCTCTGTTCAGCATATCCGTCTCACGACCTAATCCCTGAAACATACCGCAATCCAGCAGAATTTTTTTTCCACTTTGCAAAGTGAGCAGGTGTTTGGATCCTGTTACCGTTCTGGCAGCACCATGAAATGCTATTTTCATATAAGAAGGTTTAGAGTTGAAGATTGAAAGTTTAGGGTTTAGTAATAAATCGAAAAATCAGTTAAACAATTAAACGCCGGTATTATTCCTCGCTTTGAAAGACCAGGTGACACTGAACCTGGCCACTATCTCTCCATCAATATTTTTTCCTATAGAATTGGCAATCACTTGTGCTGGCTCTCCGGAGAGGATACAATCTTCGATCGCGTTCTTAAAGTTATCTCCATCTTCACAGTGGAAATAAGTTCGACCTGTAGCTTTTTTAAAATATTCGGAGTCTACTTTAACGACCAGCATTGAAACTGGTGGATTAGATCGATAAAGATGCGCCATGGCCAACGCGCCCGTACTCATTTCTGCAGCCATGCTTAGACAGGCAAAATAAGTGGAGCGAAATGGATTTTGCGATAGCCATTTAAAAGGTACAGAGACCACACAATGTTTTTCATCGATCTCCCTCACTCTTACTCCTGCAAACCAGGCAGCAGGAAGTTTACTGAAAAGAAACAACCGGAATTTGACCGGATGCTTCATCTGGCGGATAAAAATAGCCGCGGATTGGCTCATAGTAGTTTTTTATTAAACGCAATAACAAAACCAATGGCTTTATTTGAGTTGTCACTTACTTTGAAATGTACATTTCCTTCCCTGGTTCCATCGAACCTTGCTGAGGAAATACGAATATCACTGATGGCATCATTCAGATTCGAAACATAATCTTTTTTACCTCCCCGGCTTATCTGCTGATTAATGGCGTTATAATCCAGCGCATCACGACTGATCACTACAGCGATCTGATCTTTTGTGCCAGAGCTATCTGCTTCCATAGATTGAGATTTTGGGAATAACCGGTAACCTGTAATACCACAATAGGGAGAATGTTTTGAAACCGTTTCCCCTTTCTTAAGGTAAGGAAAAAGAACATAACTGCTTCCATCTGTTTCCTTGCCGAATATGTATATATAACATTCCGTCTCGTTTTTTATTTCCATTTTAAACCGTGTTCCGCTTATAATAGGAGAAACGGTTTCAAAATAATTATTACTAACAGCCCGAAGTTGCAAATAGTTTTTTGTTTCGTTATTTATCAACCCTACAGTACATTCCAATGGAATATTAGCTACCTCTGCCGATTTGGGTAGAGGATCCAGTCCATAGGCTTCGCGAACATACTCTCTGAAATCATTATAGCGGATCCAGGCTATTCCATTCACTCCCCAATCTGGTGTCCAGCTATTCATGATCTGAAAAGCACCACCAAATTTTCGATCATCATAACCGATCACACACATAGCATGTCCACCCATTCCCATTTTTGACGCGTCCATTCCGGATGGTTCCCAAAGTTCCTGGCCCATCATATTCTGCATAAAACTTTCGCCTACCAGTATACCGATCACTACTGGAACATCCTTTGCCAGATGTTCTTTGATCGCCCTGATATTGATCTCTTCGTTATCATTTGTAAGCCTCGTAAATCCATGTATTTGGTTATTTCTTCCATTCCGCACATCTGCACTGCCAGGTTCACGTTGACAATCCTGATCATTATAAGGATAGGCAGATAGAGGGATCCCGCCATTCATTTTCATGGTCTCCATGGCTCTTTGAATATAAGAACCCTGGCAATTATCCAGTTTGATCTGGTTATAGAGATAAGAAGGGCTAAAAGCAATTTTGTTTGGATCCTCATGCGTAGCTGCAGCAAAAAGAATGGTCTGTGCCGCATAGGCACTGCTCCAGGCTACACAAGAACCCTGTTTACCCTGATCGCCCCGGGCAGGAGCGAAACGTAATAATGAAATCACTTCAGGCAAAGGATTTTTCTCATCATCAGCAGAGAGTTCTTCATAAATAGAGGCTTTTTGAAAAGTATCCTTGTTGAATTCATAACCGCTCGGTGAGAAACTGCGAACTATATTACTCACACTGGCCAGGTTACAGCCACCGGTTCTGCTCAGAAGGAAATATGCGGCAATAGCGAGAATGATCAAAATAATCAATCCGCATCCACCTCTGCCCCTGCCTCCGCCACCTCCGCCGCTATTCCTGCGACCAAAAAGTCCCAGTATTAACGGAAGAAAGGAAAGCAGTCCACCGAGCCCTCTGCCCCCACCACCTGAAAAACCTCTTCCTCCACCACCGGATCCGCTATTATCATTCGGATCAAAAGGATCATTTGTCATTCGAATTGGCATACGATATTGTTTATTTTTTAATACTGCAACGATTATACCGAGAATTCGTCAAATTTGGAGAAGATATTTTAATTATGAGAAAATTCCTGTTCGCTTTTGCCCTATTGTCCTTTACCACTGGAAATGCCCAATCTGTTCAACCAAAACTCAAATTTGAACAGGGCCAGATCGTGCAAGTGAACCTACAATTAAAAACAAATATCGTACAGCAGGCTATGGGACAGGCCATTGATTTTAATGTGGAAGCAAATGCGGATCATAGTTTTCTTGTCACCAATACAACAGAAGATAATTCAACACTGAAACATTCAGTGGATCATGTTGGATTCAGTTTTGATGGCATGGGTCAGAAAAGAAAATTTGATTCGAAAGATGAAAAGGATCTGAATGGAAGTTTTGGTAAGCCGGTAAAAGAAGTACTGGAAAAGAAATATGATATGGTCATTGATAATAACGGAAACACCATGATGGTCATTCCTGAAAAGTTCGTTTTAGGAAACGATGATCCCCGCATGGCCATTATTACTTCCATGCTTAAAGATGTATTTGACCTGGTGCAACCTCCTAAACAAGGCAGCGGAAGTTTTTTTAAAGTATTGCCTGATTCGGGCAGCAGCAAAGGAAAAGCCTGGACAGAATCATATACTCTTTCAAACGGACTTTTTAATGCGGCATACACCATCAGCGATATTACTGATTCAACGATCGTTGTTGATTTTGCCGCTAATTCAGTTACCACAACAAAAGCGGAAATGATGGGTGGAGAGACAACCACCAACATGAACAATAAATCAACAGGAAGAATAATAATTGACAAGCAAACCGGTATCATTCGGGAAAAAACAATGAAGACCGATTCTAATGGAAATACAGAGACGGCCTTTGGAACTTTGCCAGTCACCTCTACTACAAATATTACGATAAAGGTTAAATAAGAATTTAATCGAGCACCTGGTTCTGAAGAAGATCTTCCAGCTGATCCCTTTTTCTGATCAATTTTATTGAGCCGTTTTCAATCATAACTTCCGCAGGACGAAAGCGTGAATTATAATAAGAAGACATTTCAAAACAATAAGCGCCTGCATTTTGAAAGGCCAGCAGGTCACCTTCTTTTATTTCAGGAATTGCACGATTCTCAGCGAAATTATCTGTCTCGCAAATATTTCCCACCACATTATATATCCTGCTTTCGCCATTCGGGTGGCTGATGTTTTCAATATGGTGATAAGAACCATAGAACATAGGTCTTATCAGATGATTCAACCCACTATCCACTCCCGCGAACCAGGTATCACCCGCTTTTTTTAATACTGAAACAGTAACCATAAATGTTCCTGCTTCACTCACCAAAAATTTTCCGGGTTCAAACCAAACCTGCAAATGTCTTCCGCTTTTTATTTTAAATTCATTAAACTCCTGTTTCAATTTTTCTCCCAGCGTTTCAATATCCGTCCCTTCCTCTCCTGGTATATAGGGAACTTTAAAT